>JAOPZU010000332.1 GCA_025963955.1 Solirubrobacterales bacterium | reverse complement strand
CGATTCCACGAGCCCCTCGCGCGGGCCGTGGTAGCCGTGCGCGGCGACGAACTGCTCGATCGTCAGCTCGTCGCGAGCAAGGCCCCAGAGGTCGCGGACCAGGTCGAACTCGGCGGTGCCGTTCACGCTGCGGATGAGCTCGCGCTCGAGGCCCGGCTGTCCGGCGCGCGCGGCCAGCGACTCGACCTGGCCGAGCACCGCCTGTGACGCGATCGAGAGCACCATGTGCACGGTGACGACCCGCTCGTACTGCTTGCGCGCGTCGACCAGCGCCGTCATCGCGGCGGGGTACGACGCGTCCGCGAGGCTGAAGGCGTGCCGAGCCCACCACGCGGTGGTCTGGGCGGCGAGCGGGTCCAGGGCGCGTGCCGCCCGTCGCAGCGTCCGCGGCAGCTTGATCGCCACCAACGGCCACCGCCCGACCTTGTCCAGACCCGTCGGCGGCGGTGGCCCGCCGCCCTGCACCGAGCCGAAGAGCTGCTCCTCCATCTGCGCCGCCGACCCGCCGGGCACGCGCGCCGCGAGCTGACCCATCAGGTCGACGTTCGCGATGGCGTGTCCGTAGGCGACCGAGATGAAGCGGCCGTCCACGTCGTCCGGGACCGGGCGGTCCTCCTCCCGCAGGACACCGAGGTCGACCCAGCAGTCGCGCATCGTCGACTCGGTCGGCGGGAAGTACAGCGACCAGGTCAGGGGCGTGATGGTCCCGGGGAGGCCTTCGTCGACGTTGGCGGTCGTCCAGCGCGCGGTGTGGCCGGGGACGTGGACCGGGCTCGCGGCGAGGTCAGGCGCCGTCGTGAAGGTGACGCCGGTGATCGGCCGCGCCTGCAGCAGCCACAGCTCGTCCCCGGAAAGCGCCCACTCGATGTCCTGCGGTGCGCCGTCGTAGTGCTCCTGAACGGCCGCGCCGATCCGTGCGAGCTCGACGACCTGCGCGGGCTCGAGGCTCGCGCGCGTGCGCCGCGCCGCCTCGACCGGCCGCTGGAGCACGCCGCGGCCCGTCTCGGGGTTGCGGACGATCTCCAGGTCCTTGTCCCCCACGACGGTCTTCAGGACGCTCCCGCCGGCGGTTTCGACGACGTAGTGGTCCGGCGTGCAGATGCCTTGGACCACGGACTCGCCGAGCCCCCAGCCCGCGTTGATCAACGCCTGCGACGGGTCACGCGTCAGCGGGTTCGCCGTGAAGAGGACGCCGGCGACGTCGGACTCGACCATCGTCTGGACGACCACGGCGATGGACGGGAACGCGTCGAAGCGGCGGGCGGCGCGGTAGGCGACCGCACGCGCGGTCCATGCGCTGGCCCAGTCGCGGCGGACCGCGTCGAGCAGCTCGTCCACCCCGCGCACGTCGAGGAACGTGTCGTGCAGCCCGGCGAACGCCGCCCCCTCCTGATCCTCGGCCGTGCCCGACGAGCGGACCGCGACGTAGCCGCCGCCGAGCTCGGCGTAGGCGGCGCGGATCGCGTCGGCGACGGGGCTCGGGACCTCGGCCGCCTCGATCAGCTCACGCATTGCGCTGACGGCGCTGTCGCGCGCGCTCGGATCATCGTCCGGAAGGGCGGCTATCGCGGCCAGGAGCGCCTCGCGCAGCGGCGCGACGTGGGCGTCGTAGGCGGTCGTCGTCACGACGAACCCGGGCGGCACGCGGAAGCCGGCCGCCGTCAGCCGTCCGAGGTTCGCCCCCTTGCCGCCGACTCGCTCGAGCTCGGTGCACGCCGCGTCGGCGAACCAGGTGATCAGCGGGGTGCTCATCGCCGGCCACCGACCTGGGACCGATCCCGCCAAGCGGCCAGCAGGCCGGCGTTCTGGCCGGGGGTGCTGCCGTAGGTGGCGACCTCGTCGGCGCCGGCCTCGCGGTAGAGGCGCACGCGCTCGACGCAGTGGTCCACGTCCCCCAGCGCACAGGACTCCTGCATCCACTCGTCGGGGACGAGCGTCGCCGGCTCGAGCAGCTCCCGCCGGTGGAACGCAGTGTCCGCGAGCTCGTCCGTGACGTGCGCCTGGCGCTCGCGCATCGCGGCACGTAGGGCCTCCACCGGCGCGGGATCCCAGCCGTTGACGCGCACGAGCGAGTTGCCGTACTCAGGCGCCTGCAGGTAGGTCACCGCGCGGGCGTGGGCGAGCGTTCGTGCCTCCGATTCGCCGAGGTCAGGGGCGGTGACGAGGCACTGCACGATGTGCAGCGACGCCGGGTCGCGGTCGAGGTGCTCGCAGGCGGCCCGCAGCCGCGCGACCGATCCCGCGGTGGCCTCTGGCGTCAGCATGGGCGGCAGGATCACGCCGTCGAAGCTCCGCGCGACGGCCGCTGCGGCCTTGGGCAGACCGAACGATCCGTAGAAGACCTTGGGCTGCTCGCCCTCGTAGACGTCCCCGAGCTTGATGTCGGTGTAGGTGCCGGCCGGTCCGTCATAAGTGACGGTCTCACCCGCCCAGAGCCGGCGGAGGATGTCCACGTAGTCGCAGATGCCGTCGAAGCCGGCCGTGCGCAGGCCCTCGTGGCGCAGGTAGGCGTGGTCTCCGCGGCCGAGGCCGAGCACGAACCGCGGGCCGCACGCCGCGTGCATGGTGGCGCTGAACGCGGCCATGTGCAGCACGTGGCGGCGGGACGGGGACACGAGCCCGGTCGCCAGCGCGACCCGCTCCGTGAGCGCCCCGACCGCGCCGAGGAACACCCCGGCCTCCTTCAGGTTCCAGCGCTCGGACAGGTACACCGTGCGGAAGCCGAGGCGCTCGGCTTCGACGCCGTCCTGGATGCCCTGGCGGACCGTGCGCACGGCGGTCTCGTCTCCTGCGCCGGCATCCGCCGGCAGGTGCGACGCGACGCGTCCGGCCACGAGGTACGCACCCAGGTCCTCCGCCACCGCGCTCATCGCGTCGCCCCCGCGAAGGCCGAGCGGACGAAGTCGGTCCACATCGCCACCTGGCTGTCGCCGTGGCCGACGTGGCCGCCGCACTCCCAGCGGGTCAGCCCGACGGACATGTGGACGTTCGACCACGTGTGCCACGGGCACGAGGCGACCAGCTCCCCCGCGAGCCGGTGCACCTCGCCCGTGTCGTCGGTCACCTGCACCTCGTGCGCCGCCTGCCGCCGCCCGGCCACGTCCCACTCCGTCTGGATGCGGGCGGACGTGACGGTGCGCAGCGTGCCGTCCTTCCACACCCAGCCGCGGTTCATCTGCTGCGCGAGCGCGCCGTCCTCCGGGAAGCGGTCACGCCACTGCGCCGTCTCGGGATCCTCCAGGCCGGTGACGTGGATCGCGTAGTCCTTGGAGAACGCCGCGACGAGCCAGTGGATCGCGGACATCCCCGCGGGGTCCTCGGTCCGGGCTTCGCCCCAGGAGCGGTCACGGACGCTGAGCCCGTCGACCGCGTACTCCTCGCCGCGCAGGCGCAGCGTCCCCGAGGTCCGCATGATCTGGTCGAAGTGCCGTCCCGATGGGAGCATCGCCGCGGGCATGACCGCCTCCAGCGTCACGTCGAAGGCGTTGCCGCGCGCCGGGTCCTCGTACGTCATCCGGACCTCCTCGAGCGGGCGCACGACCTGATGCCGGTACCCGCCCGGGAGCCTCACGTCGTCGAGGTCACCGCCGTCGTCCGTGATCGGCGTGTCCGCGACGAAGTCGCGCATGTCGAAAAGCTCGGCCTCCAGCTGACCGTGCTTGTGGCCCTGCCAGCACCAGGCGCCGCCGCTCATGAGCCGCAGGTTGGGATGCAGCCAGATGTAGTTCAGGCAGTGGATGCCGGCCTCGGGGACGTTGAAGCCGGCGAAGACCGTCTCGACCAGCGCGGGATGCGGCTGGCTCTCCCGCGCCGACCGGTGCATCAGCTCGTCGTGCGCCTCGGCGGTGCCGAACGAGTCGGCGACCTGCGCGTTCATGAAGTACGACGTGTTGTCGGTCAACGGGTTCTCCTGGATGACGGGTCGTGGTCGGGAAAGCGCCCGCGACGTCGCCGAGCGCTCACTCCGTCTCGAACTCGTCGAGCCGGGCGAAGGCCCGGCTCGGCGAGGTGTAGCGGCCGAGGTCGTGGTAGCGATCGCCGCTGCGCCGGAAGAGCAGCAGGCACGACCCGTCCCGGATCAGGACGATGTCCTCGGACGCGACGGCGCCGTCCGCCCGGGTCCGCGACCAGCACGTGCCGGCGTCGTCCCGCATCAGGCGTCCATCGTGAGCGGACCGGTCGTGTCGCTGGCGAGGAACTGGCGGACGAAGGGCGAGCGGGACGCGAAGATCTCGTCGGCGAGCCCGGATTCAAGGACCTTGCCCTGCCACAGGACGCTGATGTGGTCGGCGATCTGCCGCGCCAACGGCACGTTGTGCGTCACGACCACCATCGTGCCCCCGTGCTCCGCGTGCTGCTCGACGAGCAGGTCGCCGAGGAGGCTTGTCCGCACCGGATCCAGCCCGGAGTCGGGTTCGTCGCAGAGGATGATCCCGGGCTCCAGCACGAGCGACCGAGCCAGTCCGGCGCGCTTGCGCATGCCGCCCGAGAGCTCGCCGGGCATGCGCCCGCCCGAGCCGGCAAGGCCCACGTCGCGCAGGCGCGCGCTGACCACGCGCTCGATCTTCGCTTCCGGCAGGTTGGTGTGCTGGCGCAGGGGGAACGCGACGTTGTCGTACACGTTCATGTTGCTGAAGAGGGCGCCGTCCTGGAACATGACGCCGATTTCGCGGCGCAGGCCGAGGATCTCGCTGCGGCTCATGTCGCTGAGCTTGTTCCCGCGGATCAGGACGTCGCCGGCGTCCGGGCGCAGCAGGCCGATGATGTGCTGGAGCATCACGCTCTTGCCGGTTCCGGAAGGACCCAGGATCACCGAGATGACACCCTCGGGGACCTGCAGGTCGCAGCCCTGCATGATGTGCGCGGACCCGAAGCTCTTGTGCAGGCCACGGGTCTCGATGGCCAGCAGCTCGACGGGCATCGCCCGGGTTTCCCCCGCCGCCACGTCGGCGCGCCCGCCTTGCGCAGCCACCGCGTCGCGTGCGGGGGCGAGCAGGCGCCGCAGGATCGGGTCGACCTCCATGAAGCGGCGAACGGGGCCGTGCGCGGAGACCTCACCGCGGACGAGCGCCTCCACCAGCGAGAGCCGGCCCTCCGCGTACTCCTGCGCCTGCGCGTGGCTGAGCTCGATCTCGATCTGCGCCGGCTCGTCGTCATCCGCGAGCTGCGGCGGGGAGCGGTCCAGCAGCAGCGTGATCCGGTCCTCGCCGACGACGAAGCAGACGCTCGTGCGAGCGTGGCGCAGGCGCCGGACCGCGGCCGACGGGCTGGCCAGCGCGTCGCGCAGCGCCTCGCGGAGCGCGCGGCTCGCGTGGCTCCTC
>JAOPZU010000321.1 GCA_025963955.1 Solirubrobacterales bacterium | reverse complement strand
GAGCGTCCCGGTGACCCCGACGGCGTCGCCCGCCCGGGCGCCGTCACGCCGCAGCAGCCCCTCCGCCCCCGGGGCCCAGCCGACGACGGTGACGGTGACCACCAGCGCGGGGCCGCTCGTCACGTCGCCACCGGCGACGGTGGTCCCGGTCCGCGCGGCGAGCTCCTCGAGCCCCGCGACGGCGCGCAGGACGTCGTCGTCGGACCACTCCGGCGGGACGGTCAGGGCGACGTAGGCCTCGCCCGCGGCCACGCCCCTCGCGGCGAGGTCCGACAGCGCCGTGGCCAGCGCGCGGTGCCCGACCACCTCGGGGGTGACCAGGGGATGGTCCTGCGGCAGATGGACGCCGAGGACGGTCGTGTCGGTGCTCGTGACCGCGAGGGCGCCGGCGGGGCGCACGACGGCGGCGTCGTCCCCCGGACCGACGAGCAGCCGGTCGTCGCGGGCGCCGAGGCCCGCGGTGAACGTCCGGATCAGTGCGCGCTCCCCCACGGAGGGGAGGATGACGCGCGAGAGGAGCCGCGGCGGTGCCGTGGCGTATCGGCGGCCCGCAGGCCGCCGGATGTCCTACCGGTGGCGGTAGACGATGCGCGCGCGGCTGAGGTCGTACGGCGAGACCTCGACGCGGACCCGGTCGCCCGGGAGGATGCGGATGCGGAACCGGCGCATCTTGCCGGCGACGTGGCCGAGGACCTCGTGGCCGTTGTCGAGCTTCACCTTGAACATGGCGTTCGGCAGGGCCTCGACGACCTCGCCCTCGAACTCTACTTTTTCTTCTTTGGCCATCCGACCTACGGTACCAAGGCCGGACCCTCCGCTGCGGAGCCCCTCAGCCGCGCGGAGGCGCGTCAACCGCCGTGCTGGCGGGCGATCGCGGCGCCGGCTACGGCGTGGTGGCCGCGGGCGGCGCCGACTCGTAGCTGTCGGACGGGTAGGGGTCCGTGCCGCCCGTGCTGCCGGTCGTGGAGTCGGTGCCGGTCGTCGTGCCGTCGCCGTAGCCGCCCGTGCCGGTGCTCGAGCCGGTCGTGCTCGATGCCTTGCGGCCGCGCGTGCCCGTGAAGGGGACGAGACCCTGGAAGTCGCCGCAGAAGTCGCCGTGGGCGGCCTGCATGTACTGCTTCCAGATCGGGGCCGAGACGCTGGCGCCCTGGATGTTGCCGCCGGCCTGCGTGGTCGACGTGATCGTCTTGCGCGACGCGGGGTAGCCGACCCAGACCGCGGTGGCCATGCGGGGCGTGAAGCCCGCGAGCCACACGTCGCTGGGGCCGTCGGTCGTGCCGGTCTTGGCGCCCGCGGGGCAGCCGAAGTTCGCCGAGGCCGCGGTGCCGCCCTTGATGTCGGCCTGCAGGATCCGGTTGACCTCGGAGGCGACGTCCTGCTTGATGGCGCGCGTGCGGCGGACCGGCTCGGGGTTCTTGACGGAGCCGTTCTCGAAGACGACCTTCGTGATCGCCCGCGGCGTGACGCGGTACCCGCCGTTGGCGACCGTGGCGTAGACGCGGGCGATCTCCATCGGGCTGACGCTCGCCGCGCCCAGGCCCTCGGACGGCACGCTGATGAGCTTCGACGTGATGCCCATCGCCTTCGCGGTCTTCGTGACGTTCTCCGGCCCGACGTCGATGTCGAGCTGGAAGAAGACCGTGTTGACGGACTTCAGGGTCGCTGTCTTCAGGTCCATCGACCCGCCCTTGGAGCCCTCGCCGGCGAAGTTCTTGACGACGCCCGTGCCGTACTTCGCAGGGATCGCGATCGTCGGCGGCGCCGGGTAGCTCGTGCTCGGACTGATGCCCTGGCCCAGCGCGGTGGCCAGGACGATCGTCTTGAACGTCGAGCCCGGCTGGCGGCGGCCCTGGGTGGCCAGGTCGTACTGGCTGCTGCCGAACTGCGTGGAGCCGGTCGAGGCCTCGATGTCCCCGGTGGCGGGGTCGAGCGTGACGACGGCGGCCGACGGGTCGCCCGCGGACGGGTCGAGGTGGTCGGCCATCGCCTTGCGAGCCTCCTGCTGCTTCTTCAGGTCCAGCGTGGTGTAGACCTTCAGACCGCCCTGCGCGACGCGCTTGGGGCCGTACTTCTCGACCAGGATGTTGCGGACGTAGTTCAGGAAGAACCGCTCGCGGCGGTTCGTGTAGTACGAGCCGCCGTTCTTGATCCCCAACGGGGTCCCCTGCGCCTCGACGGCGTCCGCGGTGCTGATGTAGCCCTGCTGCGCCATGCGGCGGATGACGTCGTTGCGCCGCTGGAGCGCGCCCTCGGGGTTGATGTAGGGGTTGTAGTCCGTCGGTGCCTGCGGCAGGCCGGCGATCATCGCGGCCTGCGGGAGCGTCAGCTTCTTCGCCGTCGTCTTGAAGAAGACGCGCGCGGCGGCCTCGACGCCCTTGATCTGCTGGCCGCCGACCGTGCCGTACGGCGCGGTGTTGAGGTAGGTGGTCAGGACCCAGGTCTTGCCCTGGCGGCCGGGATGGCGGTCCTCGAGCTGCTGGGCGAGCTTCGCCTCGCGGATCTTGCGCTTGAGGCTGCTGGTCGTGTCCTTCGTCCACAGGTTGCGGATCAGCTGCATCTCGAGCGTGGACGCCCCCTCGGCGTTCCCGCCCTCCGAGATGTTCCGCGTCGCGGCACGGAAGATGCCCTCGACGTCGACGCCGGAGTGCTCGTAGAAGCGCCGGTCCTCGACGGCCACCGTCGCGTTGCGGACGAGGTCCGTCATCTCGCTGGTGCGGACCTTCTCGCGCAGGACGGGGCCCGGCAGGTAGCCGAGCCTCGTGCCGTCCTTCGCGTAGACGACCGACGGGGCGCCGGGATCGACCTGGTCCATCTCGTTGAGATCGACGGCGTTGGCGATCGAGACGACGTAGCCGACGCCGCCGATCGTGCTGACGCCGATACCGACGAAGGCGACGGCGAACAGGACGAGGAGAACTCGTGCCGCGCCGCCCTTGGAGCGTCGCTGACGACGCTTGCGGGCCGAATGGGACATACCTGATGCCCACGATACCCCGCCGGGCCGGGTTCTCCTGCCGGTTGCCCCCAGCACTTTCGGCGCGGGCGATCCCGCTTTCCGCCACCATTGCCGGGAATGGGGCGTCACTCCCAGCTCGATCGCCCCGAGGCGCTCGGGCACGTCCCGGCCCCCGCCGCCCGCGGCGGCGCCGCCTCCCGGACCCCCGCCGACCGGATCGACGAGGACTCCCGCGGCGGCGTGCTGAGCTGGCCGGCGACCGCCCGGGCGATCCTCCCCGCGTTCGCGATCACCCGCCTGGTGACCCTCGTGGCCGGCGTGCTCGGCGCGGCGATCTGGGGGATCCACGACGCCGCATCGGTCTACGACCCCGCCGGCCTGACCACCGGCCTGGGCAGCGTCACGGACCGGCTCGTCGCCCCCTACGCGCGCTGGGACGCGGTCTGGTTCCTCGACATCGCCAACCAGGGCTACCCGACGAGCTACCTGCCGCGGACGGCGTTCTTCCCGCTCTACCCGGGGATGCTCCGGGTCTTCGGGACGGTCCTCGGCTCCCCGCTGATCGCAGGCCTCCTGATCTCCAACGCCTGCGCGTTCGTCGGCACGATGTTCGTGCACCGTCTGACGGAGCTCGAGCTCGGCCGCCCCGCCGCGGGGATGGCCGTCTGGGTCCTGCTGCTCTTCCCGGGATCGCTGTGGCTGAGCTCCGTCTACTCCGAGGGCCTGTTCCTCCTCGTGTCGGCCGGCTGCCTGTACTTCGCGCGCGAGCGCCGGTGGGCGGCCGTCGCGGTCCTCGGCGCCCTCGCGGCGACGACCCGCAGCGCGGGCGTCGTCCTCGTCGTCCCGGTCCTCCTCCTCGCGTGGCAGCAGTGGCGGGAGAGGCCTGCCCGGCAGCCACTCGCCGCCGCGGCGGCCGGGGTCGGCGAGGCCG
>JAOPZU010000307.1 GCA_025963955.1 Solirubrobacterales bacterium | reverse complement strand
CGTCCGGTCGGCCCGAGGCGCTGCCGCGGCCGACGCGACCGACCCGTCCGGTCGCGTCGTGAGCCGCCGCCGGCGGGCGGTGGCGCTCGCGGTCCTCTCCTTGGTGCTCGCGGCGCTCGCCGCGTCGGAGGTCGCCGGGCGCGAAGCCGCGCTGGACCGCCGCCTGGGCCCGTCCGTCGGCGTCGTGGTGGCTCGCACCGAGTTGCCGGCCGGCGCGGTGCTCGGTCCACGGACGCTGGCCGTGCGGCAGGTGCCGTCGCGCTTCGCGCCCACGGGGGTCTTCCGCCGAGCCTCCCAGCTGCAGGGCCTGACGACCGCGGTGCCGGTCGCCGCGGGGACCGACCTCGTCGGTCCGCTCGTGCGGGATCCGGAAGCGGTCGCGCTGGAGGAGGCCGGCCGGGACGGCGGGCTCGGGCAGCTGCGGTCCGGGGAGCGGGTGGCCGAGGTGGTCGCGCGGGGGGACGCCCGGTTGCTGTCGCCGGGCTCGCGTATCGACCTGCTCGTGACCCGGGAGACTGCGGGCGGCTCCGGCGGGACGACGCTTGCGCTCGAGGACGCCGAAGTGCTGTCGGCG
This sequence comes from Solirubrobacterales bacterium, assembly GCA_025963955.1. Taxonomy (GTDB): domain Bacteria; phylum Actinomycetota; class Thermoleophilia; order Solirubrobacterales; family Solirubrobacteraceae; genus Paraconexibacter. The sequence goes on along the minus strand of JAOPZU010000307.1, from coordinate 2,731 downwards.
TCCGCGGCGCCGGCCTCTGACGACGGCGGGTCGGGGTCCGGCGGGCGGGACGCGGGCGCCCCGCGCGTCGCGCTGTCGCTGCGCGTCAGCCTGCGCGAGGCGGTGGCGCTCGCCGCGGCGCAGAACTTCGCCAAGGAGCTGCGAGTGCTCGTCCGGGCCGGCGGCGACCGGCGCCGCGGAGCGCAGGGTCTGACGGTGCGGGATGGATCCGGCTGACCGGCAGACGGAACGAGCAGGGGCCCCCGCGGACGGGCCGGGTACGGTGGCCGCGTGCCCCGGCGCCTGGTCACCCTCGTCAGCGCGATCGTCCTCGTCGACACGATGTTCTACGCGGTCGTCGCCCCGCTGCTGCCGGCCCTGAGCGACGAACTGCACCTGTCCAAGGCGTCGGCGGGCCTGCTCGCAGCGGCCTACCCGGCCGGGACGCTCCTCGGCTCCCTGCCCAGCGGGCTGCTCGCCGCGCGCCTGGGGCCGAAGGTGACCGTCCTGCTGGGCCTGAGCCTGCTCGCGGGCTCGACGCTCGTCTTCGGCCTCGCGCACCAGATCGTGCTGCTCGACGGTGCGCGCTTCGTGCAGGGGCTCGGGGGCGCCTGCTCGTGGGCCGGTGCGCTCGCGTGGCTCATCGGGGAGGCGCCGCCCGAGCGCCGCGGCCGGCTGATCGGCACCGCCCTCGGCTGGGCGATCGGCGGCTCCCTCTTCGGGCCGGTGCTCGGCGCGCTCGCGGAGGCGACGGTGACGTGGCTCGTCTTCGGATCGGTCGTGCTGTTCGCCGGCGGCCTGGCGGTCTGGGCGTCGACGATGCCGTCCACCCACGTACGCAGCGACCAGGGGGCGGCGGCGGTCCTTCGCGCGCTCCGGGGCCCGGAGCTGCGGACCGCGATGTGGCTCGTCACGCTCCCGGCGCTCGCCTTCGGCCTGCTCGGGGTCCTCGGACCGCTGCGACTGGACGGCTTCGGCTTCTCGTCCGCCGCGGTCGGAGCGGTCTACCTGCTCGCGGCGGGTGTCGAAGCCGCCGTGAGCCCGATCGTCGGGCGCTTGTCCGACCGGCACGGACGCCTGGCGCCGATCCGCCGGGGTCTGGCGGCGGCGGCCGTCCTGCTGCTGCTCGTGACGGTGCCGCAGTCGGGGGTCCTGCTGGGCGTCGTGCTGATCGCGGCCGCCGCCGCGCTCGGGCTGTTCTGGGCCCCGGCGATGGCGCTGCTCTCCGACCGCGCGGAGGAGACGGGCCTGGCGCTGGGCTTCGCCTTCGCCCTCGTGAACCTCGCCTGGGCGGCTGGACAGGTCCTCGGCTCCGGACTGGGCGGCGTCGTCGCGAAGGCCACGACGGATCTCGTTCCGCTGGCGCTCGTCGCGGCGGCCTGCCTGGTGACGCTGGCGCGGCTGCCGCGGGCACGGGCGGTTCGGCCGGCGGACGCGGCGGACGCCGGCGCGCCGACCTGAGCGTCCTTTGCGTCCGAAGGGGGCGAGAACCGCCGCCGCCGACCTATGGGGGGTATGGAGCCTCCTGCCGCCCTCGACGCGCTTGCCACCCAGCTGCGTGAGCTCCTGCTGACCGACGCCCGGCGTATGGACGGACCGCCCGTCCCGGCCGCGGAACGCGTCCGGGCGCTCGTGGAGGAGGAAGCGGCGCTCCTGGCTCCAGCGCAACGGGAGGAGCTGGTCCGGCTCGTGCGCGAGCGATCCTTCGGCCTCGGCCCGCTGGAGGTCCTGCTCGCCGATCCGGCGGTCGACGAGATCATGGTCAACGGCGCGGGTCCCGAGGCCGGCCGCGTCTGGGTCGAGCGTGCCGGACGACTGGAGCCGACCCTCGTCCGCTTCGCGGACGAGGCGCAGCTGCGCCACGCCATCGAGCGCATCCTCGCGCCACTCGGCCGTCGCGTGGACGAGGCCCAGCCCATGTGCGACGCCCGGCTGGCGGACGGCTCGCGCGTCAATGTCGTCATCCCGCCGCTGGCCCTCGACGGTCCCGTCCTCACGATCCGGCGCTTCCGCCGGCGTGCCTTCAGCCCGGACGAGCTCGTGGACATCGGGACGTGGACCGCCCCGCTGCTCGTCGTGCTGCGGGCGGCGGTCCGCGCGCGCCTGAACATCCTCGTCAGCGGCGGCACCGGATCCGGGAAGACGACGACGCTCAACGCGCTCTCGGCCTTCGTGCCGGAGGGCGACCGGATCGTGACGATCGAGGACACTGCGGAGCTCGCGCTGCAGCAGCCGCACGTCGTCCGCCTGGAGGGTCGGCCGCCGACGATCGAGGGACGCGGCGAGGTCACCATCCGTGCCCTGGTCCGCAACGCCCTGCGGATGCGGCCGGATCGCATCGTGGTCGGTGAGGTCCGCGGGCCGGAGGCGCTCGACATGCTCGCCGCCATGGCCAGCGGGCATGACGGCTCGCTGTGCACGGTGCACGCCGGCAGTCCGGAAGAGGCCCTGCGGAGGGTCGAGACGCTCGCGCTCATGGCCGACGTCGGGCTGCCGCACGCCGCCGTCCGGGAGCAGGTGGCCCAGGCCATCGACCTGGTCGTCCACCAGGCCCGGCAACCGGACGGAACGCGGCGCGTGACCGCCGTGGGCGAGGTGGTCCGCGTCGCCGGGGGCGCTGCCGTCCGTGAGGTCTACGTGGTGTGGCGCGGGCGCGCGACGTGGCGGGCACCGCTCAGCGACGCTCTCGCCGAGCGGCTGCAGCTCCCGGTGGACCCCAGCGCCGACACCGCATCGACCGCGGGGCCGGCGT
>JAOPZU010000306.1 GCA_025963955.1 Solirubrobacterales bacterium | reverse complement strand
ACGCCGGCCCCTGCGCCCGTGCCGCGACCGCCTCCGTCGACAGCGGGCCGTCGTACGCCGCGAGGCCGCCGTCGAGCAGCGCCGCGTCCCTCCCCAGCGCGCGGAGCATCCACACCAGGCGCGCGGCGACCGTCCCGCCCGCGTCGTCGTAGCCGACGACCACGGTGTCGTCCCCGATGCCGCAGGCGGTCATGCCCGCGGCGAAGTCCTCCGGCGTGGGCAGCGGGTGGCGGCCCTCGCTCGCCGGCGCGTCGTGCCGCGCGAGCCGGCGGTCCAGGTCGACGAAGACCGCGCCCGGGAGGTGGCCGGCGTCGTAGCCGGCCCGCGCGTCGCGGCCGTCGAGGTAGAAGCGGACGTCGGCGGTGACGAGCTGCGTCCGGCGCGCGCGCCACCACTCGAGGTCCACGATCGGCGGGATCATGGGGCGCAGGCTAGCTCCCGGCGCCGCGGCTCAGGCCGTCGCGGTGTCCAGGGCGCCGACCTCGTCCACGGTCAGCTCGAGGGCGGCGAGCGGCAGCAGGTCCTCGAGCTGCTCCACGCTGCGGGCGCTGGCGATCGGCGCCAGGACGCTCGCCCGCGAGCGCAGCCACGCGAGCGCGACCGCGGCGACCGGCACCCCGCGCTCGCCGGCGATGGCCCGCAGCGCGTGGAGGGCCGCCCAGGTCCGCTCGTCGGCGCCGTAGGTCTTGATGGCGCCCTTCGCGCGCGGCGAGCCGATCTCCTCGGCGACCGACTCGCGCGTGTACTTGCCGGTCAGCACGCCCATCGCCAGGCCGTAGTACGGCACGCAGGCGATGCCGTGCTCCAGGCAGACGGACTGCAGCTCGTCCTCGAAGCCGTGGCGGTCGAGCAGGTTGTACTGCGGCTGCACGGCGGCGATCGGCGCGTAGCCCTCCGCCTGGACGACGGCGACCATCTCGCGCAGGCGTGCGGCCGAGACGTTGGAGACGCCGACGTGCGCGATCTTCCCCGCCTTCACGAGCGCGTCGAAGGCGCCGAGCGACTCCTCCAGCGGCACGTCCTCGTCGTCGCGGTGGGCGTAGTAGAGGTCGATGTACTCCACGCCGAGGCGCTGGAGCGAGGCGTCGCACGCGGCGGCCACCGTCTCCGGCCTGAGGTTCGCGAACCCCGGTCCGGCGTTCATCCCGACCTTCGTCGCGACGAGCAGCTCCTCACGGCCGCCGCGCGCTGCGAGCCAGCGGCCGATGACGGCCTCCGACTCACCCCCCTCGTGGCCCGGCACCCAGGCCGAATAGACGTCGGCGGTGTCCACGAAGTTGCCGCCGGCGGCGACGTAGCGGTCGAGCACGGCGAACGAGGCGTCCTCGTCGGCCGTCCAGCCGAAGACGTTGCCGCCGAGGCAGAGCGGGTGGACCTGGAGACCGGTGGAGGCGAGCGCGGACATCGCTCCAACGTAGCGTCGTCCTCCGGAGCGACGGCGAAGCGGTGCGTCTGGCAGCATCGGGCCCGGTGGCCATCCCGCACGTCAGACGGACGCAGGAGGAGCGCACCGCGGAGACCCGCGGCAAGCTCCTGGACGCGGTGATCCGCTCGGTGCTGGACGTGGGCTACGCGGCGACGACGACGCGGCGCGTGACGGAGATCGCCGGCGTCTCGCAGGGCGCGCAGACGCACCACTTCCCCTACCGGGTCGACCTCTTCGGCGCGGCGATCGAGCGCCTGGCCGAGCAGCAGATCCGCGAGATCGCCACGAAGGCGCGGCGCCTGCCGACGGACGCGGGCGGCCGCGCCGGCGCGCTGCTGGACCTGCTCTGGGAGCACTTCTCGAGCCCGATGTTCACGATCTTCGTGAAGCTCTGGATCGCGGCGGCGGACGACGCGGAGCTGTACGAGCGCCTGGTCCCCGTCGAGCGCGAGATGCGCCGCCAGATCACCCACCACGCGCAGGACCTCGGCGGCGACCTGATCCGCGTGACCGGGTGGGAGGCACGCCTCGGCCTGGCCCTGAGCACGATGCGCGGCCTGGCGCTGACGCAGGCGTTCGAGCCGCGCGCGCAGCCCGGCCGGGACCCGTGGCCGGCGGTGCGCGACGAGCTCGAGCGGCTGCTGCGCAGCAGCGCCGCCGCTTAGGCGTCGAGCGCCGGCAGCCCGTCGATGCTCGTGCGGTTCTTCCGCGCGACGTACGTGTCGATCGCGGCGGTCCCGCCCGTGCGCAGCTTCTTGTCGGCCCAGCGGACCGCGTGCTGCCGCTCGCCCGTCTGCTGCATCAGCGGGACGCCGTACCCGCACGCATCGGCGATGCGCTGCACGTCGATCCGGACGATCGCGCGCCGCGCCTCCGGGACCGACGGCTCGTCGAAGTCCGCGAGCGCGAGCGTGGCGGCGTAGCGCGCATCCTGAGGCAGCAGCACCTCGCCCGTGCCGTGCAGCCGCAGGATCCGCGGCGGCCCGTGGAACGCGCACAGCATCACGACGATGCGGCCGTTCTCCCGCACGTGGGCGATCGTCTCCGCGCCGCTGCCGACGATGTCCAGGTAGGCGACCTCGTGCGGCCCCAGCACCGCGAGTGACCCGATCGGCCCCTTCGGCGAGACGTTCACGTGCCCCTCCGCGTGCAGCGGGGCCGTCCCGACGAAGAACATCGCCTGCTCCGCGATCCACGCCCGCTGGGTCTCCGAGATCTCGTCGTAGACGCGGCTCATGGGGACCGAGGGTAGACGGCGACGAGAAGACGACCCCGTGCTCGTCCCCGAGCATCGCCAGAGCCCAGGGGCGGTCAGAGTCCCATCGTCTTGCCGATGAGCTCCTTCATGATCTCGTTCGTGCCGGCGTAGATCCGCCCGATCCGGGCGTCGACCCACGCCTTCCCGATGGGGTACTCCATCGTGTAGCCGTAGCCGCCGTGCAGCTGCACGCCGACGTCGGTGACCTCGCACAGCAGGTCGGTCGACCAGTACTTCGCCATCGCGGCCTCCTGCACGGTGCACGTGCCCTGCACGTAGCGCTCGATGCAGCGGTCGACGAAGCAGCGCGTCAGCTCGATCTTCGTGGCGAGCTCCGCCATCGTGAAGCGCGAGTTCTGGAAGGAGCCGATCGGCTTGCCGAAGGCCTTGCGCTCCTTGATGTACTCCATCGTCATGTCGAAGGCGACCTCGCAGCCGGTCGTCGAGGACACCGCGAGGATCAGCCGCTCGGGGACCAGGCGCCCGACGAGCTGCAGGAAGCCGGTTCCCTCCTCACCCAGGCGATTCTCCTCCGGCACGACGACGTCCGTGAAGAAGAGCTCCGCGGTGTCGGACGCGTGCTGGCCCAGCTTCTCGATCTGCTTGGAGCGCGTGAAACCCTCCATGCCGCGCTCGAGGACGAACATGGAGAGGCCCCCGTGCCGGTCGTCGCTCGTGCGCGCCGCGACCACCACGAGGTCCGCGTTGATGCCGTTGGTGATGAACGTCTTGCCGCCGTTGATGACGTAGGTCTCGCCCTCCCGGCGGGCGGAGGTCTTGATGCCGGCCAGGTCGGAGCCGGTGCCGGGCTCGGTCATCGCGATGGCGAGGACCTTCTCGCCGGAGGCGATCGCCGGCAGCCAGCGCGCCTTCTGCTCCTCGTTCGCCTGGGCCATGATGTACGGCAGGACGACGTCGCTGTGCAGCAGCGGGCCGGCCATCGCGTCGCCGACGCCGGCCCGGACGGCTTCCTCGGCAAGCACGACGTTGAAGCGCCAGTCGTCCACCCCGGGACCGCCGTACTCCTCCGGGATCTCCATCGCGAGGAAGCCGGACTCGGCGGACTTCGTGAACAGCTCGCGGCCGACGAGCTGCGCCTTGTGCCACTCGTCGTACTTGGGAACGACCTCGCGCTGCAGGAAGGTCGCGTAGGCCTCGCGCAGGTCGTCGTGCTCGGGCTCGAAGATCGTGCGCTTGGTGGCGGGGACGGCGGTAGCCATGGTTCAGGCGGCCTCTCGGTCGGACGTGCGGTTGCTCATGCGTAGGAGTGTACGTACCGAACGCGCGGTCTGTTCCTGCGCGGTCCCGGCCGGCTGCGGTGCGCCACACTGCCGTCCATGCCGCCCGCGCCCGTCACCACCTTCGCGGGGACGTGGCGTCCGTACCAGCAGCTCGCGCTGGCAGCCTTCGAGGCGGACCGCGCGGCCAGCCGCCTACAGAGCTTCATCGTCTGCCCGCCCGGCGCGGGCAAGACGCTCATCGGCTGGGAGGCGATCGCCCGGATCGGCGCGCCGGCCCTCGTCCTGGTTCCCGGCCGGACGGTGCAGGAGCAGTGGCGCCAGGCCGCGGTGCAGTTCGGCGCCACGCAGCAGCTGACGGACTCGCTGGAGGCGGACCCGCGGCAGGTCACCGTCCTCACCTACCAGTCGCTCTGCAGCACGGACGCGCAGGACGTGCTGGGGGAGCTCGCGCACCGGCAGGTCGCGACCGAGGTCGCCGCGCTGCGCGGGCTGGACCCGCACGACGCCCTGCACCAGGTGGCGCAGGACGCCGACTACCCCGACCGCCTGCGCGCCGCCCGCCGCGCGCTCACCGTCCGCGCCACCCGCGGGGAGATCGCCGACCTGGAGATCCGTCAGGTGCTCTCCGGGGCCGCGCGCGCTCGCCTGCAGGCGCTGCGCGAGGCCGGCATCGGCTGCGTCGTCCTGGACGAGTGCCACCATCTGTCCGGCCTCTGGGGACGCGTCGTCCGGCACGTCTTGGAGGAGCTCGGGCAGCCCCACGTCGTCGCCCTCACCGCGACCCCCGACTGGTACCCCAGCCGGACGGAGAAGGAGCTGCTCGACGCCCTCCACGGCCCCGTCGACTTCCAGGTCCCGACCCCTGCGGTGGTCCGCGACGGCTACCTCGCGCCGTACCTGACGCTCGCCGCCTTCTGCGCACCGACCCCGGACGAGCTCGCCACGCTGCGCCTGCAGGACGAGTCGCTGCGCGATCTCATCAACGACGTGCTGCTCTTCGA
>JAOPZU010000299.1 GCA_025963955.1 Solirubrobacterales bacterium | reverse complement strand
CGGCCTCGCGCCGGCGGCCGTCCCGGCGACGGGCGCGCTGCTGCTCTCGCCGCGCCTGCGCGCGGGGGTCACCGACGACACCCCCACCGGCCCGTACGCGCTGCTGCGCACGCTCGAGGACCTCTTCGGCCTGCCCCCCCTCGGGCACGCGGCCGACCCCACCGTCACCCCGTACGACAGCGCGGTCCTCGCGACGTCGTCCCCCGCGTCGACCACCCCGATTCCCACCACCCGCAAGACATGGAGGTCACCTTGACCCCGACGTTCCCGCTCCGCCGCGCCCGCTCCGGGCTGGTCCGGCTGAGCCTGCTCACCCTCCTGGCCGCCGGCCTCCACGCCGGCGACGCCCACGCCGACACCAACCCGAGCAACTACGACTGCCAGGGCCACATCGAGGCCGGCACACCCGCGCCGGGCGAGGAGGACACGACCGTCCGCTACCGCTTCGGGTGCAACGGGCCCATCACGGGCTACCAGATCCAGACGAACCTCAGCGACACCGGCTTCGACACCGACACCGTCGTCTTCGACCGCTTCAACGTCCCCGTCACGACCGACGCGTTCAGCTGCGCCGGCGACTTCCCCGGGTTCGGGTTCAACTGCACCGGCACCTACAGCGGCGCCTACAACAACGTCCTCGGGCAGTTCACGATCGCCGAGAGGCTCTGCGCCGAGCCGCGCCTGGACCCGCTCCTGACGGTCACCTACGCGACCGCCGACGCCAACCGGAAGGTCACGCAGTACATCTCCGGACCGTTCGACCTGGGTCGCCCGCACGGGTGCCCTCCGTCGAGGACCGGGAAGCTCCGGATCCCGAGGGACGACACGTCCACCACCCGCCGGGCAGCCACGCGCCAGACGACCGCACGGAAGCTCGCCGCGCGCCGGGCCGCCGCCCGCAGAGCCCGAACCCGCACCGCCGCGACCGGAGGAAGCGCCTGATGCCCAAGCACCCGACCTTCCTGCCGGGCCGCCGCCGGCGCGCCCTCCTCGCCACGCTCGTCACCGCCTCGGCGGCGGCCGCCGCGGTTCTTCCCTCACCGGCCGCGGCCGACTTCCTGCCGGCCGGCACGAGCGACCCCGTGCTCGCCTGGTACGACGCGACGACGCAGGCGATCGGCCAGACCGGCTGGGCGAACGCGGGCAACACCCAGATCGCGGCGTCGCGCGCCTGGGCGATCTCCTGGGGCGCGGCCGACCAGGCCATTGCCGCCCTGCCGCCGACGCTGAAGGGCCGTGCGCGCGCCGCGGCCACGACGACCGCGCTGGTCACCGCGCTGTACGACACGCTCTCGAGCCTCGTGCCGCAGACGACCGGAGACCTGCGCACGCTCCGCCGAAAGACGCTGTCCGCCGTGCCGGGGAACCCCGCGAAGCTCGTCGGCCGGGCGGCCGGGGACAAGGCCGCCGCCGAGCAGCTCACCGCCCGCGACAAGGACGGGCTGTACCTGCCGCTCGTCAACGCGCCGTTCACGCCGCCCGCCTCCGGCATCGGCGTGTTCAGCAACCCCGGAGCCGTCCAGGCCGGTCAGGGCAACGCGAAGCCGTTCCTCGTCCCCGACGTCGCGAACCGCTTCCTCGCGGCGCCGCCGCCGGCGCTCGACTCGCCGACGGAGATCGCCGACCTGCAGGAGGTCGACGCCTACGGGTCCAAGACCTCCAAGGCGCGGTCGATCGACCAGACGTCGATCGCCACGTTCTGGTCGCAGACCTCGGTCAACGGCTTCGTGGCGATCCTGCGCGAGGTCATCAAGGGCGTCAGCAAGCCCATCGCCCCGCGGGTCCACCTGATCTCGGTCTTCCACCGCGCCACCATCGACGAGCAGATCGCGATCTACCACGCGAAGTACGTCTACCTGCGGTGGCGCCCGATCACCGCCCTGACCGTCGACGACGAGAACCCGGCCACGCCGCTCGACCCGAGCTTCGTGCCGCTGCTCAACACGCCGAACCACCCGGAGTACCCGAGCGGCCACACGGGCTACGCCGGGGCGGCGCAGGCGGTGCTGACCGCCCTCGTCGGGCCGAAGCCGCTCGCCCCGATCACGGTGACGAGCACCGCCTCGCCGAACTACTACCGCACGTATACGCAGTGGTCGCAGATCACCCAGGACAACATCGACGCCCGCGTCTGGGAGGGCGTGCACCTGCGCTCGACCGACGTCTACAGCGCGGGCCTCGGCGGGCAGATCGCCGCCGCGGCGCTCCGGAACGCGGCGGTGCGCCGCTAGGACGCGCGCCGGACCTTGTCACCGCCCGGGGCTCCCGGCGGTGGCAGGGACGGCGGAAGGCCGCTCCGTCCACGCCGCCGCGAGCGCGAGCAGCGTCCGGTCCGTCCCGGCCGGGCCGAGCAGCGTCACGCCGAACGGCGGGCACGGGCGTGCGCGCGTCGCCTCGCCCGGCGGCGGGGCGACGGGCACGGCCACCCCGCACAGGTCGAGCAGGTTGACGAAGTTCGTGTAGGTCCCGAGGACGCGACCGATCCCGATCGGGTCGGCGGCGACCTCCGCGTGCGTCGGGACCGTCGGCGCGGTCGGGGTGAGCAGCGCGTCGCAGCCGCGCAGCAGCGCCGTCGTGTGCCGGCGCAGCTCCGCCAGCCGGTGCAGGGCGGTGAAGAGGTCCGCGGCGCGCAGGTCCGCGCCGCGGAGGATGACCTGCGCGACGACGGGGTCCAGGCCGGCGGGCTCGGCGGCCAGGACGTCCGCGAGCCCGCAGTAGCGCTCGGCCAGCCACGGCCCGTCGTACAGCAGGGCCCCGGCCTCGGCGAACGGGGCGAACGGCACCTCGTGCAGTCGTGCGCCGAGGGCGCTCGCGTGCGCGCAGGCGCGGGCCCACCCGGCGCGCCCGTCCCCGTCCAGGGCCGCGAGGCCGGCGGCGTCCGGGACGGCGAGCCGCAGCGGGTGGCCCGGATTCCACGACGCGCCGGTTCCCAGCCCGCGGCCGTCCGTGCGGGCGTACGGGTCCTCGGCGTCCGGGACACCGACGACGTCCAGCACGAGCGCCGCGTCCGCGACGTCGCGCACGAAGAGCGAGACGCAGTCCAGCGAGCGGCTCGCCGGGACCACTCCGCGGGTGCTCAGCACGCCGCGGGTCGGCTTGACGCCGACGATGCCGTTGAAGGCGGCTGGGACCCGCCCGCTGCCCGCGGTGTCGGTGCCCAGCGTGAACGGGACCGTCCCGTCCGCCACGACGACGGCCGACCCGGACGACGAGCCGCCCGAGACGTACCGCGGGTCCACGACGCTCGCGCAGGCGCCGTACGGGGAGCGCGTCCCGACCAGGCCGGTCGCGAACTGGTCCAGGTTCGTCTTGCCGACGAGCAGCGCCCCCGCGTCGAGCAGGCGCTGCACGACGGGGGCCGTCGCTGGAGGCGTGTACGCGAAGCCGGGGCACGCGGCGGTCGTCGGCAGGCCGGCCACGTCGATGTTGTCCTTCACCGCGAACGGGACGCCGGCCAGCGGCAGGTCCTGGCGGCCGGTCATCGCGCGGGCCCGGGCGAGGAGGTCGTCCGGCGGCACGAGCGAGATCCACGCTGGCCCGGGCCCGGCGGCGCCGTGCAGTCGGCTCACGAGCGCCTCGGCCACCTCGACCGGCCGCGCACTGCCGTCCGCGTAGGCCCGCAGCAGCGCCGCGAGCGACGGAACCGCGGTCATGCGCCGAGCGCGGCCAGCAGGTCCTCGCTCGAAGCGACGGCGCCGAAGACCCCGCCCTGCATCGTCACCATGTGCAGGGCGGCGAGGTGGTTGGCGTGGTCCGTCGCCCCGGTGCAGTCCGACAGGACCAGGCACTCGTAGCCCAGATCGTTCGCCTCGCGCATGATCGTGTGGACGCACACGTCGGTCGTGATGCCGGTCATGACGAGCGAGTGCACGCCACGCGAGCGCAGCTGCAGGTCGATGTCGGTCGCGCCGAACGCACCCTTGGTCGGCTTGTCGACGATCATCTCCCCCGGCAGCGGCGCGAGCTCGGGGATGATCTCCCAGCCCGGTTCCCCGCGCACGAGGATGCGCCCGCACGGCCCGGCGTCCCCGATCCCGGCACCGATGCGCTTGGCCCGCCACAGCTTGTTGGGCGGGCAGTCGGAGAGGTCGGTGTTGTGGCCCTCGCGCGTGTGCAGGACAGGCGCCCCGCGCTCCCGCCAGGCGGCCAGCAGCCGCTGCGTGGCGGGGATGCCCGCGCGCACGAGCTCCAGGTCGTAGCCCATCGTGTCGACGTAGCCGCCGGCACCGCAGAAGTCCGTCTGCCAGTCGACCAGCACGAGCGCGGTGCGCGCGAGGTCGATCGTGCCGGTGTACGGCCACGGGTACGGGGCGCTGGCGACGGTGCCCTCGATGGTCATGGTCGGCGTGCTCATGGTCTGGTCCTCTCGAGGATGGCGGGCGGCCCGACGGGCGCCAGGATGGTGTCGGCGAAGGCCTGCGGTGCGTCGAACTGCGGGAGGTGGCCGCAGCCGCGAACGGTCACGACGGGGGCGCCGGTCCGGGCGGCCACCGCGGCCGCGACGCGCTGGCGCAGCACCGGGCTGCGGTCCCCGACCGTGCAGACCAGGCGCGCCCCGACCGCCGCGTCCAGCTGCGGGTCGAAGGCGAGGAACGCGGGCGCGTCGCGCTCGACGAGCGCGGCCCTCCCCAGGACGGTGTCCCGCTCCTCGACCGTGAGCGCCGCCCACGTCGCCGGCCCGGCGAGCGCGGCGGCCAGTCCCGCGCCCCCG
>JAOPZU010000296.1 GCA_025963955.1 Solirubrobacterales bacterium | reverse complement strand
AGGTGCTGGTCGACGGCCTCGCGGGCGATGAGCAGGTGCATGATCTCGGTGGAGCCCTCGAAGATGCGGTTGATGCGCATGTCGCGGAGCATCTGCTCGGCCGGGACGGGCTTCTCACCGCGCGCGGCGAGGGACTCGGCCGTCTCGTAGGCGCGGCCGCCGCGGATCTGGACCATCGTGTCGACGGCCTGCCAGCCGAGCTCGGAGCCGATGAGCTTGGCGAGGGCCGCCTCGATGCGCACGTCCGTGCGCCCGTCGTCCGCAATACGGCTGGCGACGTCGACCACGGCCTCCAGGCCGAACGTCGTGCCGGCGAGGAACGCGAGCTGCTGGGCGACCTCGTCGTGCTTGCCGACGGGCTGGCCCCACTGCTTGCGCTCGGCCGCCCACTCGCGGGCGATCTTCAGCGCGTACTTCGTCGAGCCGGCGGCGATCGCCGGCAGCGACAGGCGCCCGACGTTGAGCGTCGAGAGCGCGATGCGCAGGCCCTTGCCCTCGCCGCCGATGACGGCCTCGTTCGGGACGAAGACGTCCTTGAACTCGGTCAGCGAGTTCTCCAGGCCGCGCAGCCCCATGAACGCGTTGCGGTTCTTGATCGTGATGCCCTCGGTGTCCGTCGGGCAGATGAAGGCGGTGATGCCGCCCTTGTGTCCTTCGCCCTTCGGGACGACGGCCATGATCACGACGACGTCCGCGATCGTGCCGTTGGTGGCCCACAGCTTCGTGCCGGTGATGCGGTAGCCCGTGCCGTCCTCCGTCGGGACGGCCGCGCAGGCCATGCGCGCGGGATCGGAGCCGACGTCCGGCTCGGTCAGCAGGAAGGCGGAGATGTGGTCCTTGGCGACCTTCGGCAGCCACTCGCGCTTCTGCTCCTCGTTGCCGAAGGACTTCAGCGGCTCGGGGAGGCCGATCGACTGGTGGGCGCTGAGGAGCGCGCCGACGGCGGCGTTCCAGGTGCCGGCGAGCGCGAGCGCCTTGTTGTAGTAGACCTGCGAGAGGCCGAGACCGCCGTACTCCTCGGGGATCTTCATGCCGAGGGCGCCGAGCTGCTTGAGCCCGTCGATGACGTCGTCGGGGATCTTGGCGTCGCGCTCGATCTGAGCCGGGTCCACGCGCTCGGCGAGGAAGGCGCGCAGGCGCTGGAGGAAGCGCTCGCCCTTCTCGACGGAGTCGGCGGGCAGCTCGGGCTGCGGGTGGATCAGGTCCAGGCGGAGGTTGCCGAGGAAGAGCTCGCGGCCGAAGCTCGGCGCGGTCCAGCCGGCCTCGCGGCTGTCCTCGGCGACCTGCTTGGACTGCTCGTACGTGGGGTTGGCAGACATGCGCCGGGTCGTACCCGGGAACCGCCGGGGTGATGCCTCAGGCGGCGGACCCCGGAGACCGGGCGGCGACGTCGGCGCCCTCGATCTCGGCGAGGATGGTGGTGGCGGCGGAGGCCGGGTCGAGCTCCCGCTTGACCACGCGCTCCAGGAGCGCCTGGTAGGAGGCGTCCTCGTGCAGCCGGGCCTCGAGGTCGCGGCGCAGGCGCGCGGTGCAGATCGCGAGGACCTCGTTCTGGAGGTTGCGCTTGCGCCGCTCGGAGAGCGTCCCCTCCTGCTCGATGAAGGCCCGGTGCTCGTCGAGCTTCACGACGAGCTCCTCGATGCCCTTGCCGCGGACGGCCTCGGTCTTGACGATCGGCACGCGCCAACCGTGCTGCGGCGCGAGCGACAGCACGCCGCGGATCTCGCGGACCATGGTGTCCGTCAGCGGGTGGTCGGCCTTGTTGACGACGATGACGTCCGGGATCTCCATGACCCCCGCCTTGAGCGCCTGGATCGAGTCGCCGCTGCCCGGCATGAGGACCAGGACGACGGTGTCGGCGTGGTCGATGATGTCGATCTCGGCCTGGCCCACGCCGACGGTCTCCAGGAAGACGTCCTGCTTGCCGGCGGCGTCCATGAGGAGGGCGGCCTGGAGGGCCGCCTCGCTGAGCCCGCCGAGCGCGCCGCGGTTGGCCATCGAACGGATGAAGACCCCGGGATCGAGGAAGTGCTCGGTCAGGCGGATGCGGTCGCCGAGCAGCGCGCCCTTGGTGAACGGCGAGGACGGGTCGATCGAGAGGACCGCGACCTCGCGCTCGAGGGCGCGCCGGCTCTTGACGAGCGCGCCGATGAGCGTGGACTTGCCCGCGCCCGGAGCGCCGGTGAAGCCCACGATCGCGGCCTTGCCGGTCTCGGGGTAGACCTCGCGCACGAGGTCCCACCCGACCGGGTCGTCCGACTCCACGAGGGTGATGGCGCGCGCGAGGGCGCGCTTGTCCCCCGCGAGCAGGCGCTGGGCGAGGCTGTCTTTGGAAGCGGCGGGCATGCGGACGCGGATGATGGCAGTCGGGCGACCTGTGGGAGCATGTGCCGCCGTGGAGCCCGTCCTGTCCCCACCGTCCGCCGCCCCCGCCGAGAGCGTCCCGTCGCCCGTCCCGCCGCGCGTCGGGCCCGCGCCGCTGAGCGGCGGCCCCCTCGCCTTCGTCCGCTTCGCCCGCCGGCACCACATGACGCACTGGCGCTACCTGCCGCTCGTCGCGCGCTGGGCCTGGCTGAAGCTGAAGTTCCGCGGCCGGCTGAAGACGGACGGCCTGGCGTTCGTGTGTCCCGGGGTCCACTTCGAGATCGGGCCGAACGCGGTCGTCCACCTCGGGCGGTGGTCCTGGCTCGGGCACGGGACGAAGGTCCGCTGCCACGAGGGCGAGGTGCACATCGGGGCGAAGTCCGTGCTCGGCCAGGAGTGCACGATCAGCTGCTACCAGCACGTGTCGATCGGCCGCGAGTGCATCATCGCCGACCGCGTCATGTTCATCGACTTCGACCACGGGGTCGTCGAGCCCGAGCGCCCCATCCGCGAGCAAGGCATCTACATGCGCGACGTGCGGATCGGCCACAACGTCTGGATCGGGTACGGCGCGAGTTTCCTGCGTGGGGTCACCGTCGGCGACAACGCCGTGGTCGGGACGAACAGCGTGGTGACGAAGGACGTCGCGGCGAACGCCGTGGCCGGCGGGGTCCCGGCGCGCGTGCTGCGGATGCGGGAGCGGCCGAAGACGCTGCGCTGGGAGTAGGGGTCCGCCGTGGCCGTTCCGGTTCCCGACGACGCCACGATCCGCGCGAAGATCGATGAGCTGCTGGCCGCGCGGGACGCGGGGAAGACGATCTGCCCGTCCGAGGCCGCGCGGGCACTGGCGCCGGACAGCGCGGACGACGCGTGGCGGGCGCTGATGGACGACGTGCGGCGCGTCGCGTTTGCGGCGGCGGACGCAGGCGACGTCGAGGTGACGCAGAAGGGCGAGGTCGTGGACGGGCGGACGGCCCGCGGGCCGATCCGCCTGCGCGTCGTCCGGAACTGAGCGGTTCGGCCGCCGAACGGCAGCGAACCCCACGTATCTCGTGGGGTTCGCTGCCGTTCAGGGCTCGAGCAGCGTGCCGGGCCGGGCGAACGGCGCGAGGCCG
>JAOPZU010000284.1 GCA_025963955.1 Solirubrobacterales bacterium | reverse complement strand
GGCGAGATGTACGTGTTGGTCGCGCGGGCGGCGATCGCCTTGATCGTGTCCGCGGCGCCGACGAGGTACCCGACGCGGATGCCGGGACACACGGTCTTGGAGAACGACGAGGCGTAGACGACGTGCTTCATGTCGTCGTCGAGCTCGAGCATCGTGGGCAGCTGCTCGCCCGTGAAGCGGATCGCGACGTACGGGTCGTCCTCGAAGATCGTGAAGCCGAACTCCGCGGCGAGCGCGAGCAGCGCCTTCCGCTTGTCGAGCGACAGCGTGTAGCCGGCGGGGTTCTGGAAGTTCGGGATGATGTGCGCGAGCGTCGGGCGGACCCCGGACTCCAGCAGCGCGCGCAGCTCGTCCGTGTCGATGCCGTCGGCCTCCAGCGAGACCATCCGCACGTCGGCACCGCGCCCGCGCAGCGAGAGCAGCGTCCGGTCGTACGTCGGCTTCTCGACGATGACCGCGTCCCCGGGGGAGACGAGCTCGTCGAAGAGGAACGCGTCGGCCTGCATCGAGCCGTTGGTCACCAGGACGTTCTCGGGCGCCACGTTGTGGCGGGCGGCGAGCCACTCCCGCAGCGGGACGTAGCCGACGGAGGTGCCGTAGCCGGTGGTCCCGGCGGCGTCCTCGTCGAAGGCGGCGACGGCCGCCGCCTTCAGGCCCTCGACGTCGACGATGTCGAGGGACGGAGCACCACGGGCGAAGGAGATCGTGTCAGGCATCGCGGCCCATCATGCCACGCGCATACGGTTTCCGAACGCCGGGTGCACCCCGTGGAGCACGGAGAGGAACGCGTGGTCGTCGAGCCCACGGTGAACTGTTCCTGAGAGGCTGCTGTGAATCCCGATCGCGTTAAGCAAATGCATAGCTCGGGCACCTACCTTCACTAACCGATGCCCTCACCGCGACACCTCTGGTCCGGCTCCTGGCGCGAGGAGTCCGAGCAGGCGCCGACGGACGCGCCCGCGCTCCCCGGAGCCGGCTCGGGCGACGAGCCCACGACCGTCACCGCCACCACGCCGATCTTCTCGAGCACGGCTGCGCCGCCCCCGCCGCCGACGCACGTCACGGTGGTCCGGCCCTACCGGCGCGCCTTCGTCGCGGGCACCGTCGCCGGCCTGATCGGTGTCACCGCCGCGGGCGGGTACCTCATCGGCACCCACGACGACCGCAAGCGCGCCTCCACCACCGCGGCGCTGCCCGCGCTGCCGTCCACCCCGGTCACCGCGCGCAAGGGCCAGACCCGCGCGAGCAGGATCTACGCCGCCGCCAGCCCCGCCGTCGTCTCGATCCGGACGGGCAGCGGCTCCGGCACCGGCTTCCTCGTCCAGGACAAGCAGACGATCGCCACGAACGCGCACGTCGTCGACGGCGCGAACACGGTCACCGTCCGCTTCGGCCCGACCGGCCGCGACATCAACGCCGAGGTCAAGGGCACCGACCCCTCGAGCGACCTCGCGGTCATCAAGATCCCCGCGGGCGCCGCGCCCGCGGTCGCGAAGCCGCTCGAGCTCGCCGACTCCGACCAGGTCCGGATCGGCGATCAGGTCGTCGCCATCGGCAACCCGTTCGGTCTGGACCGCACGCTGACCGAGGGCGTCATCTCCGGTCTCGCGCGGTCCATCCCGGCGCCGAACAACTACGAGATCGACGACGCGCTGCAGACGGACGCCGCGATCAACCCGGGCAACTCGGGCGGCCCCCTGCTGGACAGCGGCGGCCGCGTCATCGGGGTGAACTCGCAGATCGAGACGGGCGGCGCCGGGTCGAACGGCAACGTCGGCATCGGCTTCGCCGTCACCTCGAACACCGTGCGGCAGGTCGTCCCCGCGCTCGCGCAGGGCAAGACGATCGAGCGCGCCTGGCTCGGCATCACCTCCCAGCCGTCCTCGACGGGCACCGGCGCCACGCTGACCGACATCACGCCCGGCGGGCCCGCGGAGGCCGCCGGCCTGACCAGCGGCGACGTGATCATCTCCATCGACGGGGACCAGATCCGCGAGTTCTCCGACATCTCCCGGGTCGTGAACCATCACCAGCCGGACGACCGGATCTCCGTGAAGATCCGCAGCGCGACGGGGGACGTCCTCGACAAGACGGTCACCCTCGGCGTTCGGCCGCAGACGACCCCGTGAGCTTCGGCACCCCCCTCGCGCTGCTGGCGCTGGTGGCGGTGCCGGCGCTGGTCCTCGTCTACCTGGCGCGGCAGCGCCGGCAGGACCGTCTGGTCGCCGCGTTCGCGGCGCCGGTCCTCGCGGCCTCGCACTCGCCGCGCCGTGCCGGTCCCCGGCGCCACGTCCCCTTCGTCTTCTACGTGCTGGCGCTGACGGCACTGCTGCTGGCGGTGGCCAAGCCGCAGCGCTCGGTCGCCGTCCCGGTCGAGCGCGCCTCGATCATGCTGCTCACCGACGTCAGCGGCTCGATGCTGTCGACCGACGTCACGCCGAGCCGCCTGGAGGCCGCGCGGCAGGCGGAGGAGCAGCTGCTCAACAACATCCCCAAGCGCGTGAACGTCGGCGTCATGGCCTTCAACCAGGTGGCGAGCGTCCT
>JAOPZU010000137.1 GCA_025963955.1 Solirubrobacterales bacterium | reverse complement strand
GAGAGGAGCGGCTGGCGGCCGGACGGATCGTGCTCCACGCCCGCGGTCCGGTGCCGCCGCGTGTCGTCCTCGTCGACGACGTCCACACGACGGGCGCCACCCTGAGGGCGGGAGCGCTCGCCGCACGTGCCGCCGGCGCCACGGACGTGGTCGCCCTCTCCTGGGCGCGGACGCTGTGAGTCCTGCTTCCCCGGCGTCCACGAAGGCTCGGTCAACACGTGTCCGCGAGCTAGCACAAATCCGGACGGGACGTTGACACGGGACGCGTGAGCGGCGTACGGTCGACGAGGACACCACCTCCCCGAACAGGAAGGGCCTTATGCAGATCGAGCTCAAGGGTCGCAACGTTCCGGTCACCGCCGACTTGCGCGAGCACGTCGAGCGGAGGTTCCGAAAAATCGGGAACCAGCTCCCGGATGTCGTGCGGATGGAGGTGGAGTTCGCGCACGAGAACAACCCGGCGATCGCGGAGCCCGAGTGCGCCGAGGTGACCCTGTACCTCAAGGGCAAGACCCTCCGGGCCCATGACCACGCACGCGACCTGCACCACGCCATCAACATGTGCGAGGAAGAGCTCAGTCGCCAGGTCAAGGCCTACCGGGAGAAGCGCCGTCACCGGCGCGAGGCGCGGCTCAGCGCCGCTGCGGGAAGGATGCGGCCCGCGCTCTGAGCGCGGAGGGCGACACCACCCAGACCTGACCGGCCCGCCCGGCCGGCACGGGCGCGGAAGCGCCCCATCCGCCGCCGCCGCGCGATGACGATCGCGCGGCGGACCGGCACCTCCATCCGCTGCTCTGACGGGCCTTCCTGCGGCAGGCACCGGTACCGGTGTCGGCGTCTACACTGGGCCCCATGGGCTTTCTCGACCGCGCGCTCAACATGGGCGAGGCGAAGCAGTTCCGGCAGTACGAGAAGCGCGTCGCGTTGGTCGGCGCCTTCGAACCTGAGCTGGAGCTCGAATCCGACGACGAGCTGCGCGAGCGCTTCAACGCGCTGCGCGTGCGCGTACAGGAGGGTGGCGAGTCCCTCGACGACGTGCTGCCGGAGAGCTTCGCGATCACCCGTGAGGCCAGCCGCCGCTGCCTGGGCATGCGGCACTTCGACGTCCAGCTCATCGGCGGCATGGTCCTGCACGGCGGCAACATCGCCGAGATGAAGACGGGCGAGGGCAAGACGCTGACCGGCACGCTCGCCGTCGCGCTGAACGCGCTCGCCGGCAAGGGCGTCCACGTCGTCACCGTCAACGACTACCTGGCCAAGCGCGACGCGGAGTGGATGACCCCGCTCTACTCCTTCCTCGGCCTGGAGGTCGGCGTCCTGCAGAACATGCAGGAGTACGAGGACAAGCAGCGCTGCTACGCCGCGGACATCACCTACGGCACGAACTCCGAATTCGGGTTCGACTACCTGCGCGACAACATGGCCACGTCGCTGGAGGAGAAGGTGCAGCACGGCGGCCGCTACACCGAGGACGGCCGGCCGCTCGCGACGCACAACTTCGCGATCGTCGACGAGGTCGACAACATCCTCATCGACGAGGCCCGCACCCCGCTCATCATCTCCGGGGCCCCGGAGGCGGCCGCAGACCACTACGTCCAGTTCGCCAAGCTCGCGAAGGTGATGGAGCCGGGCAAGCGGCCGGACGACATGGATCCGCGCATGAAGAAGGAGTTCGTCGCCGACTTCGACTTCGAGTTCGACGAGAAGCACAAGACGGTGGCGGTGACCGAGCGCGGCGTCGAGAAGACGGAGCGCTTCCTCAAGATCGACCACCTGTACCGCGCCGAGAACGGCCCGCTCGTCAACCACCTGATCCAGGCCCTCAAGGCCGAGTCGCTGTACAAGCGCGACGTCGACTACGCCGTCGTGGACGGCGAAGTCAAGATCATCGACGAGTTCACGGGGCGCATCCTGGACGGCCGGCGCTGGTCGGAGGGGCTGCACCAGGCGGTCGAGGCGAAGGAGGGCGTGCGCGTCCAGGAGGAGAACCAGACCCTCGCCACCGTCACGCTGCAGAACTTCTTCCGCATGTACGACAAGCTCGCGGGCATGACCGGCACCGCCCTCACCGAGGCGACCGAGTTCATGAAGATCTACAAGCTCGGGGTCGTCCAGATCCCGACGAACCGCAACATGGTCCGGCTCGACAAGAACGACCAGGTCTACAAGACCAAGGAAGGCAAGTGGTCGGCCGTCGTCCGGGAGATCGAGGTGCGGCACGCCAAGGGCCAGCCCGTCCTGGTCGGCACGATCTCGGTCGAGGTCTCGGAGATGCTCGGACGGCAGCTCGCGGAGAAGGGCATCCGCCACGCGGTCCTGAACGCGAAGCCCGAGTACGCGGAGATGGAGGCTGAGGTCGTCGCGGAGGCCGGACAGCCCGGCGCCGTCACGATCGCCACGAACATGGCCGGCCGCGGCGTCGACATCAAGCTCGGCGGCAACGCGGAGCACCTCGCGGAGCTCGAGGTCCGCACCAAGCTCGGCGTCCAGGCGGACGACCCGGACTTCGCCGAGCACATGAAGACCGTGCTGCCGGCCATCGAGGCGCGGGTGAGCGAGAACCGCGACAAGGTCATGGAGGCCGGCGGCCTGTTCATCGTCGGCACCGAGCGCCACGAGTCCCGCCGCATCGACAACCAGCTGCGCGGCCGCGCCGGCCGCCAGGGCGACCCGGGCGAGTCGCGCTTCTTCCTGTCCGCCGAGGACGACCTGGTCCGCCTCTTCGCGGGCGACCGGATCTACAAGATCCTCGACCGCCTCGGGACCGTCGACGAGGACGGCCACGAGGAGCCGATCGAGGCCGGCATGCTCTCGAAGCAGATCGAGAAGGCCCAGCGGAAGGTCGAGGAGCAGAACTTCCTCATCCGCAAGCGCGTCCTCGAGTACGACGACGTCATGAACGAGCAGCGCCGCGTGGTCTACGAGTACCGCGACGGGGTCCTTGAAGGCGAGGACATGCGCGACTCCGCCCGCGAGCAGGTGGGCGAGGCGATCGGGCGCATGGTGAGCGAGTACACGCTCGGCGACTACATGGAGGAGTGGGACCTCGACGGTCTCTGGCGCGCGTTGGACGACATCTGGCCCGTGAGCTTCACGGCGG
>JAOPZU010000261.1 GCA_025963955.1 Solirubrobacterales bacterium | reverse complement strand
CCACGAAGCTCACGCGGTGGTCGCCGGCCGCCTGCAGCTCCAGCGTGCGGCGCATCGAGGCGCCGAGGGGCGCGGTCGGCGTGTCACCGCCGAGGACAGTCAGGCGCCAGTCCGCGGTGAACGCGGTGAGCGCCGCGATCAGGTCCTGGACGCCCTTGCGCCGCTCGCAGCGCCCGACGTAGATCATCCGTAGCGGACCGTCGGTGAGAACGGGGGCGACCGGCGCCGGCTCGGGCCACGCCATCGGGTAGCGGATGCGGCGCGGCGGCGCGAGGTTCTCCCGGCCGTAGAAGCGCTCGTACGTCCCGTAGATGTCTCCGCCGGAGTAGACGACCACGTCGGCCTCCCGCAACGCGCGGCGTTCGAGGTCGCGAGAGATTCGACTCTCGAAGTCCGAACCGAGGCAGCCGTTGAGGACGTTGCAGATCTCGGCCGTCGTGTGGACCCGGACCGCGATCGTCGTGTCGGCCAGGAACGGGTCCCCGCCGCGCCGGGCCTGCGTGGCGACGAAGCCCTCGCCGAGGTAGTCGGAGAACTCGACCAGGTCGGGGCCGCTCTGCCCGAAGAGCTCGCGCAGGCGCTCCAGCACCCGGTGCGAATAGAGGTGCATGTGGGAGTAGAACTCGCCGTGATCGGCGGGAACGGGCACCTCGACGAACGCGAGGCGTGCCCCGCCGAAGTCGACCCGCGGATCGCCAGCGGCGGTCAACTCCTCGTATTTCTCGGCGTACCAGCTCGCGGTGAGGATCGTCACGTCCGCGACGGAAGCGAGCGCCCGTGCGGCCTGGGCGACGTAGACGCCGATCCCGCCTCCGAGGAACGGAAACAGCTCGCGGGACGAGAGGACGATCTGCGGGCGGCGGATCACCGGAGCAGCTCCGGGTGCCGCTCCAGCATGTCGGTGAGAGGCCCGATGCGCGAGAGCTGCAGGCCCGCGCTCATGGAGTCCGTCCGCTGTCGGTAGCGGATCACGACTTCCGGCACCCAGACGCCGTGACCGCCGCTCTGCGCCACGCGACACCAGAGCTCCCAGTCCTCGAAGCCCCACTCCATGTCGACGTAGCCGCCCAACGCCAACAGTGCATCGCGACGGAGCAGCGACTGGGCGGGGATGTAGTTTCCGTACCGCAGCCGTTCCGGTGCCCAAGGGTAGAGGCCAACCATTCCCAGCGATTCGTTCAGGTCGAACCGCTCCACGATCCCGTAGGCGAAGACGGCCTTTGCGTCTCGATCGAGAGCATCGACCAGACGGCGTAGACCGCGGGGGCGCAGGAGGTCGTCAGCGTCGAGGGCCAGAACCATCGCCCCAACAGCGCACGCCACAGCTGTATTGCGGGCCGCACTGAGTCCACGGTTTGTGCCGTGCTGCAGGACGGTGACCGGGACCTCGGGATGGGCGCACGCCCAATCTACGGCGATCGCGGCATCGTCTCCCGGAGAGGCGTCGTCGACGACGATCACTTCAAGGGTCGGCGCGTCGTCTTCCGACGCAGCCTCGCGCACGGACTCGAGTGTCGCGGTGATCGTCCTATCGGCGGAATACGCGGGTACGACCACCGAGACCTCTACCGGCTGCACCCGGGCGGGACCCAGGAGTTGCTCTACATCAGCGCTTCCAGGGGCTGCAGCCATGCTGTCCAGGCGTCGGCGAACGGTGCGAAGCCCGCTGAGTGCCTGCTGCACAGCGGCGCGAATCGCTGCATCGTCGGCAGAGGACTCGCGGCGGATGACCTCTGCGATCGGGGGCGGCGGCTCGGGCGGCGCGGCGTGTGGGCTCAGCGCGGCCGCACGCGGGGAGACCCGCGGCGGGGGCGGGGCGAGCGCGAGGAGCGTCGCCAGGCCGCGCGCCGTGTCCTGCAAAGTGGCATGGGCCAGGCAGGCGGCGTGTAGCTCATCCGCCCGCGCGGCGGCAGCGGCCGGGTCAGCGGCCAGTTCGCGAGCCCGCCGGAAGAGCGTCGCCGGTGGCGCGCTCGTGACCGCATTAGCGATCGCCGCCGTCGGCCACGACCCGAGCCGCTCGCTCACCACGGCGGCGCCCGCCTCGGCCGCGGCCAGCAGCACAGTCAGGTCGGGCGCGGCGTCATCGTCCGGCGCGACGTCCACGAGGACCCGCGCGGCCCGGAGCGGCGCCTGGCCGAACACCCGGGTGGTGCTCGGGTCGGGGAAGAGGTGCGCGCACGGAACGTCGTCCAGGTCCCGTGCGCCCCCGGCCAGGACGCGCAGGCGTCGCTCGGTAGGCTCGCCGTGGCTGGCGACGTGGACGGGGCGATCAGCGTCATGGCTCGACGTGGGCACGGGCCGGCAGCCGAGCGGGACGTGCACGACGCGGCAGCCGACGCGGCGCAGGTGCTCGGTGCAGCGGGCGTCAGGGTGGGCGATGGCGGTCAAACGCCGCCCGACTTCGGCGTCGTCCTGAAGGGCGACCGAGCCATAGGGCGCCACCGAGTAGCCGACCGCGACGCGCAGCAGGTCGTCGGGTGGTGGTGCGTCCGCCTCGGCGTACCACGCGGCGGGGTGCACGATCAGCAGGCGGTCAGCGACCGTCGCCGGCTCGCCGGCACGAACGGGGATGCCCGCGGCGGCGAGCGCCTCGCGGAGACGGGCGGTGATGTTGCCGCTGCCCAGGGAGGGCGACGGACCGGTGACCTGCACGTGCTCCACGGACGGGAGTCTATGGCGGCAGCAGGCACCGGCGGGCGCCCGCGGTGCGGCGGACATGTGGTTTCGTGGAACAAGCTTGTCCAAGCTCACGGCCACGAGGCGATCACGACAATCCTCACGGGCAGCCGCGACGACGGCGCCTACACATGAACCCCACCGGCTTCGTCAACACGGTGACCCGCGGCTTGGCGGGCGGCGTTCCGACGCTGTTCGACTTCGGCAGCTAGAACGACGCCGGCTGTTCGTCTTGGACAGCACATCAGGGTCGGCGAGCGTGAGATGGGGTCGCACTTGCCGACTCTGGCCAGGACGCAGTCAGCTCCGGTGACGCTTGCGGAATCGAGCCCTCAGAGGGAAGCCCGGGCGCTTCTTCTCGACGTGCGGTGAAGGAGCCGGCAGGCGGCTGCACTCGCCCAGGATAGAGTTTGGCGATGAAGTTCAGCGATGCCCTCGTCAGAGCGGGAATCACGCCGCCTGACGAGCGGCCAATTTCCGATGAGGACTTGTGGTTCACGTGCCCCGGCTGTGAGCGATCGAAGATGCTTTCGGCGTGCGACCGGAAGGACGTGGATGCGGTCGAATCGACCTACGCATGCAACCGCTGCGGGGCGGTGATCGCGGGCGTGCGCCAAGGTGATCCTGCACGCCCTGCCCGCGCAGACAACGGCATGAAACTCGGAGAAACGGTCATCGGCAACACGGTCGATCTGCTGTTTGTTCGTGATGGCATGACGCAAGCGCAGAAGCTCCCCGCCACACCAAACTTCTTCACATAGCTGCCGGCGCTCGCCCGACCGTCTGGGGTGCGGCAAGCGGTGCACGCTGGCCGTCGCCGGACGCTGAACGAGGAGTGCTGGTCGTCCCTCGCTCCGGCACCTTCCGCGAGTGCTAGCTTGCGGCCCGCGTAAATGGCGCTCCGCGATCTGCCCCGTTGTGCGATCGGCTCTACGCGCCGTTGATCATCTTGACCGGGTCGGCCTCGCGCTACACGCACTCACGTTCCCGCTGTACTCGACGGTCGTCACTGACTACGTCGCGGGTGACGGCGCCCCGTACACACGGTTCTTCAACCCTGGGGTCTTCGAGGACCCCTTTATGCCAGCGGGCTATCCACGTTCCTCGCCGCCCTCCGGCACATCGACAACCACCTCGCCTTCACCGTGACCGTGCAGCACCTCCTGGATGTCGTGACGGCCGTGCTGCTTTTCGCCCTCGTCCGGCGGTCGGACCTCGGCCGGCGCCTCGCGCTCATCCCTGCCGCCTACGTGCTGCTGTCTGGCGAGCACCTCTTTCTCGGGCACGCGTTACTCACCTGAGCGCCCGTGGATGGTCCTGCTCGCGGCGTCGCTCTACGCGGCGGTCCGCGGTGCGGCCCGAGGACGACCTTCGCTGGATGGCCGCGGCCGGCTGGTTGATCGCCGTGAGCGCGCTCGTGCGCAACGTGAGCCTTGCTCTTCCCTTGGTGCTTGCCGGGTGGACGCTCCTCGCCCTTCCTAGCTCACGCCGACGCCGAACCATTTGGGCAGTCGTGGCGGTCGTGCCCGCGGTGGTGCTGATTCCGCCCTACATCGCGGCCGCGACCGCGACCGGGAGCTACAGCGGCATCGGCGAGATGAGCGGCTGGCTGCTCTACGGGCGGGTTGCGCAGTCTGCGGACTGCAGCCGGTTCACCCCCCCCCGCCCGCCAGCCGCGGACTATGTGAGTCGACGCCGTCGGACGCTCGAGGCGGGTCGTTCTTCTGCCTCTTCGACCCCCGGCCCCCCGCTCGACGGACCTTCCTCGAGGTTGCCCCACCCCACAACAGGGAGGCCGGTGCGTTCGCTCGCGCCGCGATCCGTGGCCAGCCGCTCGCCTACTCCGGCGCGGTCGCAAGGACCTCGTGCGTTACATCGATCCGAACGTCGAACTTGATCGGCCACTGTCCGGTTACCCACCGCGCGCGGTGGCCTTCCATCGGCGATCGACTGATCCCGGCGGCGCACGGCGCTACGCGGAACGGCTGCGAACGCGCTACCGGGAGTGAGGTCGTTACCGCCGTCCGGCGCGGTGGTTCTTGAGGACTACCAGCGGGTCGTACGCCTTCACGGCCCCGTGCTGGTGATCTTGCTGCTGCTGGCTGGAGTCGGAATGCTGTGGGGCCACAGGCATCTCCGGCTCAGCGCGTTGCTGCTCGCGACCTGCGCTGCGGCGCTCATGCTCATCCCCCGCTCGTCTCGTCCTACGACAGCCGGTACCTCATCCCGCCCGCGATGATGCTCGTGCCTGCGGCGACGATCGGGGCCGCAGGGCTCCTCCGCGCTCGTCTTCCCTGCGCGGTCGACCGACGCGCGCACGCGCACCTCGACATGTGATTGCATCGAGGGCGATGTCGAACGACACCCCGGACGACGCCGCGCCGCTCAGCCCTGCTGAGCTGATCGCCGCCCTCGAGGCCGAGGTGCTTGACCTGCGCACGCGGGAGGCCGAGGTCGCGCGCGAGCACGCGGCGATCGTCCTTGAACGCGCACGCCACGACGAGGAGCGCGCCGCCCACGAGCAGGCCCGTGGCGCGTGGGAGGCGGAGCGACGCCAGCTCAAGCACGACAAGGCGGTGCTCGAGAACGAGCGCGCCGCGCTGGACGGCCAGCGCGGTGCGCTCGAGGATCAGCGCCGCATGCTCGAGGACGAACGGGACGAGCTGCGCGCCGACCGCGACGCGGTGCGGGCCGACCGCGACGAGGTGCTCCGGCGCACCGCCGAGGCCGCCGCCGCCCGTGAGGCCGAGTGGGCCGCCGCCAGCGCCGGCATGGACGCGGAGCGGACCCGCTGGGTCTCCGAGGAGGCGGATTACGCGAAGCAGCGCGACGAGGACCGCGCGCGTCTGCAGCGCGCTCGGCGCTTCTCGCCCCGCCACCGCCTCGGGGTGCTCATCCACCGCCTGCGCGGCTGACTGCCCCTCGCGCGCCGCTCAGAACGGCAGCTGCGGCGCGAACTCCTCCAGCGTCGGCGCGCCGGAGTCCCGCTCGCTGTACACCCAGTCCTCGCGCGCGACCGGCCACTCCACGCCGATCGCCGGGTCCAGGAACGAGATCCCGCGCTCGACGTCGGTGGAGTAGTAGGCCGACTGCTTGTAGAGCACGTCCGCCTCGTCGCTCGTGACGCAGAACCCGTGGCCGAAGCCGACCGGCGCGTACAGCACGCGCATGGTCTCGTCGCTCAGCTCGAACGCCTCCCACTCGCCGTAGGTGGGGGACTCGCGCCGCAGGTCAACGAGCACGTCGATGATCGTCCCGCGTCCGCAGCGCACGAGCTTCGACGCGCCGGCGCCGATCTGGAAGTGCAGCCCCCGGATCGTCCCGTACTTCGAACGCGAGTGATTGTCCTGGACGAAGTCCTCGGCGATCCCGAGCTCGGCGAGGTCGTGGGCGCGGAACGTCTCGCAGAAGAAGCCGCGGTCGTCGCCGAAGACACCGGGCTGGAGCAGGAGCGGCCCGTCGAGCCGGGTGGGGAGGACGTCGAAGCGCATGGTCGGAAGGCTCGCATAGCCGCTGCGGCCGGCGCGTGGCGGTGCTAGCGTCGCCGGCCCGATGCCCGACGCCATGGACACCTTCCGCGCGCGACGGCTCGGGTACGCCGGGGGCGGCCTCGACGAGACCATCCACCCCGACGACGAGATGCTGGCGGTGGTGGCCGACCGTCTTGGCGTCGACTCCCGTGCCCGGATGTCCTACCTGACCATGGGCGCCGACCTCGCCCAGGTCGTCGAGCAGCTCGCGTACGCGCGCTTCGGCGCCGACCTGACCAGCGTGCGGGTCCTGGAGTTCGCCAGCGGCTACGGCCGCAACGTCCGCCACCTCGTGCACGTCTTCCCGCCGCAGAACATCACGGTCTCGGACATCCAGGAGCCGGCGGTCGCGGTCTGCGTCGCGCAGTTCGGGGTACGCGGCAGATCCTCGGTCCACGATCCCGCCGAGCTCGCCTGGGAGGACCGCTTCGATCTGGTCGTCGTCCCGAGCCTCTTCTCCCATCTGCCGGACGCGAGCTTCGGGCCGTGGCTCCGGGCCCTCGCCGAACTGCTCACCGAGGACGGCCTGCTCGCCTTCTCCGTGCACGGCGACCACCTGCAGCCGCCGCAGGATCGCTCGCCGGACGGCATCAGCTTCGCGCCGGAGAGCGAGATCGACAGCCTCGACCGCGCGGAGTACGGGACCTCGCACGTCAGCGACGCGTACGTCGCAGGGCGGCTAGCGGAGGCCGTGGGTCCGGTGACGCACGTCGTCGTGCGCCGTGGCTTCTGGGGGCACCAGGACCTGCATCTCGTCGCGCGCGAGAACGACGCTGCGCTCGCCGCCTACCGGCACCGCCACGGGATCGCCTCCTCGCTCGACGTCGCGGTGCTCACAGCGGAGGGCCACCTCGAGCTCGCCGGGTGGGCGACGGACGTGGACGACCCGAGCGTGCCGGTCCAGGTGCGCGTGACGCTCGACGACGTCGTGGTGGCCGAGGGCCCGGCGCGCGTGCAGCGCGATCAGGTGGCTCACGCGTGCGGGCCCGCGCACGTCGACAGCGGCTACTGGTTCCTCGTGCCCAACGTGGTCCGCTTCCATGCCCTGGACGCGGTGCTGCTCGTCGAGGCCGTCGCGGGCCTAAAGGCCCGCTGCCTGTGGGCCGGTCCGCTCGGCGTCGCCCTGACGGCGAACCGCTACGCGGAGGCCCGGCACGGCGCCGCGACCGGTTGACGCTCAGCCCCCGCCCCGCGCGTCCGCCAACACCCGCCGCACCTTCTTCGGCGACACCGACACCTTCGTCCCGAGGCCCTGCGCGAACAAGCTGACCCGCAGCTCCTCCAGCAGCCACCGCACCTCGCGCAGCTCGGGCGGCAGCGGCCGGCCCGCCGGC
>JAOPZU010000243.1 GCA_025963955.1 Solirubrobacterales bacterium | reverse complement strand
CGGCCTCGGCCGGGTCCGAGAGGTCGGCGTCCGCGCGTCCGACCGCGACGACGGTGGCGCCCGCGGCCCGCAGGGCGGTGGCCGTGGCGGCGCCGATCCCGCGCGTGCCGCCAGTCACTAGGCAGATGCTGTCCTGGATCTCCATGCGCCACGTACGGTCCCCGGACCGACAGAGCCCACCCGCGCCCCGCGTGACCGGGTTAGGCTCGCTCCATGCCCGCGCGTACCGACGTCATCATCCCTTCCGCCGGCGAGGATCTCGCGACCTGGCTCTACCGGCCCGAGGGCGACGGCCCGGCCCCGTGCGTGGTCATGGCGCACGGGTTCAGCGCCACGCGCCGGGACGGCCTCGAGCCCTACGCGGAGGCCTTCCAAGAAGCGGGCTTCGCGGTGCTGCTGTTCGACTACCGCTACTTCGGCGAGTCCTCCGGCGAGCCCCGGCAGCTCCTCGACATCGCCGCCCAGCGCGCCGACTACCGCGCCGTCGTCGGCCACGCCCGCAGCCTCGACGGGGTCGACCCGGCGCGCATCGTCCTGTGGGGCTCGTCGTTCTCCGGTGGCCACGTCATGGCGCTCGCGCAGGAGGACCCGGCAATCGCCGCGGTCGTCGCCCAGGCGCCCTTCACCGACGGCCTGACCATCGTGAAGATCACGCCCAAGCTGCAGCTGCTGCGGGCCACCGCCGACGCCGTGCGCGACCAGGCCGGCGCGCTGCTCGGTCGCCCACCGGTGATGATCACCGCGGCCGGCAAGCCCGGCGAGTACGCCGTGATGACCGCGCCCGAGGTCGTGCCCGGCTTCGCGAGCATCACGGGGGAGGGATCGAGGTGGCGCAACGAGGTCGCCGCCCGCGTGATGCTCCACATCGGCCTGGAGAACCCCGCGGGCGGGACCGGCAAGCTGCAGATGCCGCTGCTCATCTGCGCCTGTGACGAGGACCAGACCACGCCTCCCGGCCCGGCGATCAAGGCCGCCGAGCGGGCGCCTCGCGGTGAGCTCAAGCGCTACGCCATGGGCCACTTCGGCATCTACGACAGCCTCGAGGCCCGCGCGGACCAGGTCGAGTTCCTCGTCCGCCACGTGATCAAGGCGGACGCACCGGCCCCCGAACGGGCCGCGCAGACTTTGTGACACGCTTGTGACGTTGGTCTCTTCGCGCCGGAAGCGGGAGACTCGACGGCATGAGCTGGCACATCGTCATCGCGGGAGGCGGCTTCGGCGGCTTCCACGCCGCCCGTACCCTGGAGAAGACGCTCGCGCCGCAGGCGGCGCGCGTCACGCTCGTGACCGACAGCAACTTCATGCTCTACACGCCGCTGCTGCCGGGAGCGGCGGCCGGGACGCTCGAGCCGCGGCACGTGGTCGTCCCGCTCCGCGAGGAGCTGCGGCGGACCGACCTGCGCCTCGGCACGGTGACCGGAGCGGACCCGGCGACGAACACGCTGCTGGTCCGCGCCCCCGAGTCCGATGCGGTGGAGGAGCTGCGCTACGACCAGCTCGTCGTCGCACTGGGCTCGGTCTCCCGGACCCTGCCGGTGCCCGGTCTCGCCGAGCACGCGATCGGGTTCAAGTCCCTACCCGAGGCGATCGCGCTGCGCAACCGGCTGCTGCGCACCTTCGAGATCGCCGAGCGGATGACGGACTCCGCCGAGCGGGCGGCGTGGCTGACCTACGTCTTCGTCGGTGCCGGCTACGCGGGCCTGGAGGGCCTCGCGGAGCTGCAGGACTGCGCGGCGGACGTCATCGAGCTCTATCCGCGTTGCCGCACCTCCGGGGTCCGCTTCATCCTCGTCGAGGCCCAGGAGCGCGTCATGCCGGAGATCCCGGCGCCGCTCGCCGAGTTCTCCATGCGCGAGCTGCGCTCCCGCGGCATCGACATCCGGACGAACACCACCCTGGACGCCGTCACCGCCACGACCGCCACGCTGAGCGGCGGCGAGGTCATCCCGACACGCACGGTCGTGTGGACCGCGGGCGTGCGGCCGCAGCCCGTCATCGCCCGGCTGGGCCTGCCGACGGATCGCGGCGGGCGCCTGCAGGTCGACCGCACGATGCGCGTGAGCGGCACCGAGAACGTCTGGGCGATCGGCGACGCGGCGGCGGTCCCCGATCCGGCTCAGAAGCTCGAGCGTCCCACGCCGCCCACCGCCCAGCACGCGATCCGCCAGGGCCGCCTGGTCGCCCGGAACGTCGCCGCGACGCTCGGGACGGGCACCGTGAAGCCGTTCCGCTTCAAGACCAAGGGCGTCTTCGTGGACATGGGCCGCGGGCGCGCGGTCGCCTCCACGATGGGCCTGCGCTGGCGCGGAGCCCCCGCGTGGTGGCTGGCCCGCACCTACCACCTGGCGATGATGCCGGGCACCAAGCGCAAGCTCCGGTTGCTCGTGGACTGGAACGTCGGGCTGCTGTTCGGCCGGGACGCCTCAGAGCTTGGACAACTCGGGCATCCGGAGGGCCTGATCGGCCCGGACGCGAACCACGCCGACCCCTCCACGGGCCCGGTCGAGGCGGTCGCCGGCCCGGACGCGAACGGCGCCGGCGGTTCCGTCCGGGACGGCGCTACAGTCGTTCCTGGATGACGCTGGCGGACACCGTGAAGGCCGACCTGACCACTGCCATGAAGGCAGGGGAGAAGGATCGCGTCGGCACGCTCCGCCTGGTCCTGTCCGAGCTGCAGAAGGCGGCGAAGGACGGGAACGACGACGAGCAGGCGATCCTGCGTCGTGAACGCAAGCGGCGGGTCGAGGCCGCCACCGCGTTCCGCGACAACGGCCGCGCCGAGCTCGCCGACGCCGAGGAGGCGGAGGCGAGGATCATCGAGGGCTACCTGCCCGCCGAGCTGGGGGACGACGAGCTGCGCGCCATCGTGCAGGCCGCTGTCGAGCAGTCCGGGGCGACGTCACCGAAGGACATGGGGCTGGTCATGAAGGCCGCCCTCCCGCAGATCGCGGGCCGCGCCGACGGCAAGCGCGTCTCCGCTCTCGTCACCCACATCCTGAGGAGCTGATTTTTCCAACCGTGCGCCGCCAGATCGAGGTCTCCAACGAAGTCGCCGCTGCCCTCACCGGCTCGACGGACCAGACGCTGCGGGCCCTCGAACAGCACGTGGGCTGCTCCCTGTTCGTCCGCGGCAACCTGATCACGCTCGACGGGGACGCCGAGTCGGTCGCCGGTGCGTCGATCATCGTCCGCGAGCTCGCGTCGCTGGTCCAGCAGGGCCACGCGGTCGACGAGGGCCTGATCCGCACCGTGACGGGGGCGCTCGCGCAGCACACCGCGCCCTCCGACGTCCTTGACGACGTCGTCTGGCGCCACCGCTCCACCAAGGTCGTGCCCAAGAGCGTGCAGCAGAAGCGCTACGTGGACTCGATCCGCAAGAACACGGTGACCTTCGGCGTCGGCCCGGCGGGCACGGGCAAGACGTTCCTCGCGGTCGCGGCGGCGGCGGCCGCGCTCAACCGGCGCGAGGTCAGCCGCATCATCCTGACGCGCCCCGCGGTCGAGGCCGGCGAGCGTCTGGGCTTCCTGCCCGGCGACCTCATGGCGAAGATCGACCCCTACCTGCGCCCGCTGTTCGACGCGCTGCACGACATGATGGACCCGGAGAAGGTCGTCGCGCACCTCGAGAAGGGCGTCATCGAGGTCGCGCCGCTCGCCTTCATGCGCGGCCGCACGCTCAACGACTCGTTCATCATCCTCGACGAGGCGCAGAACACCACGCCCGAGCAGATGAAGATGTTCCTGACGCGACTGGGCTTCGGTTCGAAGATGG
>JAOPZU010000613.1 GCA_025963955.1 Solirubrobacterales bacterium | reverse complement strand
GTCGCCGCGCTCGTGGACGACCCGGCCCGCCGCGAGGCGCTGGGCGCTGCCGCGGCGCTGGACATCGCCGAGCGCTTCTCCACCGGGCAGATGCTGCAGCGCGTCCAGGCCCTGTACGACCTGCTGCTGAGCTGACGCTCAGGCGACGGCGATCGCGCCCACGACCCCGACCGCCGCAAGCACGACCATGGCCAGGTAGCCGAGCAGCGGAAGGCGGCGCTTGTCTGCCTCGTGCCACGCGAGCATCGCCAGGGAACCGCCGATCAGCCCGCCGATGTGGCCGCCGATCGAGATGTTCGACAGGACGAAGCTGAAGACGAGGTTCAGGACGATCAAGCCGCCGATGCCGGCCTGGAACGGGTCGATCCCGCGGCTGCGCAGCTCGAAGAACGCCGCGCCCATCAGGCCGAAGATCGCCCCGGAGGCGCCTACGGTGTACGACAGCGGCTCGACGGCGATCGCCCCGAAGGAGCCGCAGAGCAGCGCGACGCCGTAGATGAGGCCGAAGCGGACGTTGCCGATGATCGGCTCCAGCATGTTCCCGAGCGTGTACAGCAGGTACATGTTGAAGGCGAAGTGCACCAGGCTCACGTGCAGGAAGCCGCTGGTCACCAGGCGCCAGTACTCGTGTCCCTGGCCGACGTCCGGGCCGTCCAGCGCGAAGTCGTAGAAGAGCTTCTGGCTGCCCGACCCGTTCGACGAGATGCCGAAGCGCTGCGTGGCCAGCAGGCCGACCGCGTTGAGGATCAGCAGCGCCATCATCACCGTCGGCGCCGCGTTCAGCGACCCGAGGGTCCGGACCTGCGTCTTCTGCCTCGAGCACTCCGGGCAGCGCATACCGACGGGCGTCGGGGTCATGCAGTCGGGGCAGATGAAGCGCCCGCAGTTGGAGCAGGCCACCCCGGTCTCGCGGTTCGGGTGCCGGTAACAGGTCTCGGTCTGGGTGGCCATCGCTACGGATCGACGCTAGCAGGGGCCGTGCGCGGGCAGACCCCGCGCGCGCCGGGCGTCGCTCAGCTGAGCGACGCCGTGATGAGCGGGGCGCTCGTGGGGCGCTGGCTGCCGCCGTCGGGCTCGTCCGTGACCAGGATCTGGTCGGCGCCGGCGACGCTCTCCTCGATCGGCACGACCGCGCTGCCGTCGCTCTTGCGGACGTTGAAGAGGGTGTGGGTCGCCTCGATCCGGTTGCCTCGCTTGATCCACACCTGGTAGACGCGGCTGAACGGCGCGGCCGGGAGGTTGGTCACGTGAAGCGCGGCCTGGCTGCCCTTGACCGCGACGATCACGCGGGCGCCGGGCGCGGCCACCACTGTCGCGAGGTTGCGCGTGGGTGTGGACCCGCCGTCGCCACCGCTGACGAGCACGCCACCGGCCACGCCGACGGCGAGCAGGACGCTCGCCAGCGCGCCGGCCGCCACCGGTCGCAGGAACAGGCCGGAGGCCCAGCGACGGCGCTGACGCGCGGCCGGTGCCGGGACGCGGTCCGCCTCGGGACCGGCGGCACGCAGCAGCTCCGCCTCGGCGTCGACGATCCGCATGATGCGGTCGCGGAGCTCCGGCGGCGGCGCCAGTTGCGGGGCGGCGATCGGCAGCGTGTCGACGACGACCTGGAGCTGCTCGACCTCGCGCCGGCAGGATCCGCAGGTCAGCAGGTGCTCCGCGAAGGCGTCGTGGTCCTCGGGCGGCAGGGCGCTCAGGAGGTAGGCGCCCGCGTCCAGCGCGTGGGCGCATTCGGGACTCATGACGGAAGCTCCTGGAGGCCGGCAAGTTGGCCGCGCATCTTCTCGAGGCCGAGGCGCATCCGTCCTTTGACGGTGCCGATCGGCGTGTCGAGCATGCGGGCGATCTCAGAATGGGTGAAGCCGCCGAAGTACGCGAGCTCGATGACCCGGCACTGCTCTGCGGGCAGGGTCTCAAGCGCGGTGCGGACCTCGCGGGCCTCTTCGCGGCGGCCGGCTTCGACGTCGGTCCGCTCGCGAGCCTCGAAGCGCTCCTCCAGGCCCTCGTCACTGGCGCGGCGCTTGTCGTGCCCGATGCTGCGACGTAGCGCGTCGATAGCGCGGTTGTGCACGATGCCCAGGACCCAGGTGCGGACGCTCCCCCGCGCCCGGTCGTACCGGGCGTTGGAGCGCCAGAGGCTGAGGAAGGACTCCTGGACGACGTCCTCGGCGGCGTTGCGGTTCTGGGTCATCCGGTAGGCGAGGGAGAAGGCAGCGGTGCTGTGGCGCTCGTAGATGATCGAGAACGCCCCGTTGTCGCCCTTGCGGACCAGCTGCATCAGATCTTCGTCTGCCATGTCCACCAGCGCCATTGCCGGTGTCTTCGCGTCGGCCATGAGTTCGGATCACCGTTCGTCAGGAGGGATGGGTGTTGCGGCGTCCCCCCGCTCATCGGCGGGGACCCGCCGTTCTGCACTCACCGGTCCAGCAGGCGCCGCGCCTCGTCCGCGACCGCACGCACGGTCTGCTCCGCGTAGTCGAGCGGGTCACTCGCGTCGGCCCTGCGGCGCCCACGGCTCTGGTGCACGCGCAGGGCGACCAGCGCGGCCCCGGCCACCCCGCCCACGGCGACCG
>JAOPZU010000602.1 GCA_025963955.1 Solirubrobacterales bacterium | reverse complement strand
GGGCGAGCTCCGGGAGCAGGACGAGGGCGCGGGGGGCGGGCCCGGGGCCGCAGCGCGCGCCGGCGCGCTGCGGCTGCTGTCGGCCTCACGGGAGGCCGTGCTGGTGCGGCTGGCCGGAGCACTGCTGCTCGCCGGCGTCGGCCTGGTGAACGTCGCCGAGGCCGACTGGGCGCACGTGGCCGGGGCGGTCGCGTTCGTCGGTGCGATCGCCGCGGGCACGGTCGCTCTGGCTCCCGGCGCCGCCGCGGGCGAGCCGGGCGCGTCGGCCACGGGTCCGCACCACTGACGCGCCCGGCGGCGCTCGGCTGCCTTGGGTGCTCACTCCACGCGCGTTCGCCCGCTGCGCGTGCTCGGATCCTCGCCCTTCGTCAGGAGCGGGAGGTGCTCGACCGCTCCGGCGAGGCCGGCCAGGGCACGGCTGGTCAGGCGGCTCGAAGTCGCCAGCGGGCCGGGAGCGCTGCGCGCGAGAGCGTCGAGGTGGTCGCGGGAGCGATCCAGGAGGGACAGCGGCAACGCGGCCAGCACGTTGCCCGGCGGTCGCCGGGCCACGACCGGATGCGCGCGGGTCGGAGCCGTGCGCCTGACCAGCTCCCAGGTCCGACCGAGCCGCTGCAGCTCGGCGGCGGACAGCGCGAGCTGCAGCCGCGGCAGCAGCTCGTCCTCCTCGTCGCGCACGTCGTGGTCCAGGAGCTCGACGGCCCGTTCGAGCAGCTGCTCGCGGTCGGGATCGCGGTGCCGGCTGCGCTCCAGGGCGGCCACCACCTCGTTGATCTCCTGATGCTCGCGCTCGACCTCGACGGTCAGCGCCTCAGCGTCGGGCAGCACCCGCCGAACCACGGGCCAGAGCACCGCCTCCTCGGCGAAGGCGTACGGGAAGACCAGCCGGCACACCCGTCCCAGGACGGCGTCCTGCTCCTCCCCGTGGGTGGCACGGACCTCCTGCAGCAGGTCGGCGAGGCGCTGGTGATCGCGCCGCTGGCGGACGAGCACGCTCCAGCGGCCACCCAGCTCCTCCTCGGTCTGCCCCGCGATGGAAACACCGGCCGGCTCGGACATGCTCCGCCGGATTCCCGATGAGCATCCGGACAAACGTCGGCGGCCACGGGTGCCAGGGTTGCCCCGATCCCTGGTGTGAAATGGTTGCATCCCGAGGTACTGCGCAGTAGCGTTGGCGTGACAGTTTCGCCTTGCGGGATACGTCACGCAAACGTGGGATCGGGGGATCTCTTCATGCACCGCACCACCGTCGTCGCAGCCACGGCTGCGCTCTTCCTCGGCGCGCCGGGGATGGCGCACGCCGCCACCCAGACCGTCCTCATGGGGACGCCGCCGGGCGCCCAGAAGGCGTTCCAGAAGGTCGGCACCGACGCCAACCAGTTCTTCCCGACCGCCCTGAAGATCCACGTGGGCGACACCGTGAAGTTCGCGCCCGTGGGCTTCCACAACCTGACCTTCCCGGCCAAGGGCAAGGCGCCGCAGGCCCTGCTGGCGCCCGCGGGCACCGTGTCCGGCGCCAGCGACGCGGCCGGTACCCCGTTCTGGTTCAACGGCCGGCCGTCCTTCGGCTTCGCCCCGCCGCTGCTGAAGAGCGGCTTCGGCAAGACCTTCACGATGCCGGCGGCCGCCGGGGTGCAGAGCGGCCTGCCGTTCGCGAACCGGCCCAAGCCGGTGAGCGTGCGCTTCGCCAAGGCCGGCACCTACACCTACTACTGCAGCGTGCACGCCGGGATGAAGGGCACGGTGTCCGTCGTCGACAAGGCCAAGGCGGTCCCCACCGCGAAGGCTGTCGGGCAGGCCGTGAGCGCGCAGGTGAAGGCCGACCAGGCCGTGGCGTCGACGCTGTCGAAGACGTCGGTCCCGGCGAACACGGTGATGGTCGGGCCCGAGAAGAGCGGCGTGACGCTGTACGCGTTCCTGCCCGGCAAGCTCTCCGTGAAGCCCGGCACGACCGTCACCTTCACGATGCCGGTCGGCGCGCGGGAGGACCACACCGCCACCGCCGGTCCCGGCGACCCGGACGACCACAAGGCGAAGTCCTACCTCGGGGACCTGGCGGCCGGCTTCAACGCCCCGGTGATCCCGGGCCAGGCGAGCTACGGCAGCGAGGCGCCCGGCACCCTCGCGTCCCTGTCGCCGACGCTGCACGGCAACGGCTTCTGGAACAGCGGCGTGATGGACGGCGTCGACGCTACCCCGCTGCCGCAGTCGTCCAAGCTGAAGTTCGACACGCCCGGGACCTACGCGTTCTACTGCCTGATCCACACGTTCATGAAGGGCGAGGTGGTCGTCGGGTGAGACGCCGCCTGGGGCGGCTCGCGCTCGGGAGCCTGATCGGGGCGGCGGCGATGTCCGCCGCCCCGCCGGCGTCGGCGGCGACGCGTGAGTTCTGGGTGGCCGCTGTCCCCGTCACCTGGAACGCCGTCCCCAATCAGCGGGACGCGATCGAGGACGTCCGCCACGACCCGTCGGAGACGATCTTCCCCACGACCGTCTACCGCCGCTTCTCGCGGCACTGGCGGCGGCCGCTGGCCAACACGCCGTTCTCCGGCAACCAGGACCTGATCCCGGGGCCGCTGCTGCGCGCCGCGGTGGGGGACCGCCTGGTCGTCCACTTCAAGAACCTGGACGCGCGGCAGCCGCACTCCATGCACTTCCACGGGGTCGGCTACCGGCCGGACTCCGACGGGTCCTACGTGCCGGGCGTCTCCGGGCGCGACGCCGACGTGGGTCCCGGCCAGGTGTGGACCTACCGATTGGCCGCGGGCCCACAGTCCGCCGGAGTGTGGCCCTACCACGACCACTCGCCGTCCATGCAC
>JAOPZU010000560.1 GCA_025963955.1 Solirubrobacterales bacterium | reverse complement strand
TGGCGCCGCTGGCCGCCGTCGCCCGGCGCCACAGGATCGATCCCGCGAGTCCCGGCAGCGGCTCCACGTCGGCCACGCGCCCGTCCGCGAGCACGACCTCGCCGCTCTCCGGCAGCCCGTCCACGACCGCCGGGACCCAGCCGTGCGGCAGCGCCATCACGACGTGGCCGGACGGCCGCACGAGCGCCGTCGCCTGCGCGGTGCCCGCGACCCGCTCCAGGTAGGCGTCGCGCAGACGCTCGTCCCGCCGCGCCTGGTCGTGGCGCAGGTAGGCCTCCGCCATGCCGGCCGCCGCGGTGACCAGGGACAGCGTGTGCGGGTGCGCGGTGCGCAGGTGACCGGTCAGGTCGACGACCCCGAGGATCTCGCCGGTCGCCGGATCGTGGATCGGCGCGCCGCTGCACTGCCACGGGTGGACGATGCGGTTGAAGTGCTCGGCGGAGAAGATCTGGACCGGGTGGTCGACGGCGATCGCGGTGCCCAGCGCGTTCGTCCCCGCGCCGCGCTCGCTCCAGTCCGCGCCGCACACGAAGTGCATGTCGTTCGTCGCCTCGATGACGCGGTGGTGGCCCTCGATCCACATCAGGACCCCGCGCGCGTCGCTGATGACGAGCATGTGGCCCGACTCGCTGGTGGCGCCCGCGAGCAGGTCGCGGAGCATCGGCAGCACGGGGTAGAGCGGGTGGGTCGACCATCGCTCTTCGATCTCACGGTCGTCCATGACGATCGCCGGAAGGTGGCGCACCGGATCCACGCCCGCGTCCCCCGACCGGGCCCACGACTGCGCGACGACGGCGCGGACCCGGCCGCCGACGTCGGCGCCGGCGTGGAACTCCTCGTGGATGCGCCGCAGCGCACGCGCCTGGGCCAGCCGGTCGCCGACCGGTTGGACCGCGAGCCAGGGGTTCGTCGGCTGCAGCGTCGTCATCGAGGACCTCGGTCAACCATACGCCGACGAGGGTGCCCGTGTGCGGTGTTTGCAACGTGGTTGCAACGCCATCGGGTGCAACGTGGGAGCCGTCCCGCTCCACCCCCCGACAACAGGAGAGACCCCCATGGCGATCGCCGTTCCTTCCTCCGCCGACACCGGCCGCTACACCTCCCAGCCCCGTCAGCTGCTCATCGACGGCGAGATGGTCGACGCCGCCGACGGCGGCACCTTCGAGACGATCGACCCGGGCACGGGTCAGGTCCTCACCACCGTCGCCCACGGCAAGGCCGAGGACGTGGACCGCGCCGTCCGTGCCGCCCGCCGCGCGCTCGACGGCCCGTGGAAGACGATGACGCCGTCCGAGCGCGGCCGCGTCATTCACCGCCTCGGCGACCTTATCGCCGAGAACCTCGACGAGCTCGCGGAGATCGACTCGCTCGACAACGGCAAGGCCAAGACGGTCGCCGCGGCCGCCGACGTCCCGCTCGCCGCCGACCTCTTCTGGTACATGAGCGGCTGGGCGACGAAGCTCAAGGGCTCGACCGTCCGCCCGTCCCTGCCGTACATCCCGGGCGGCGAGTTCCACGCCTACACGACGAAGGAGCCGGTCGGCGTCGTCGCGCAGATCATCCCCTGGAACTTCCCGCTGCTGATGGCCGCGTGGAAGGTCGGCCCGGCGCTGGCGACGGGCTGCACGATCATCCTGAAGCCGGCCGAGCAGACGCCGCTGTCGGCGATCCGCCTCGGTGAGCTCGCCCTGGAGGCCGGCATCCCGCCCGGGGTCCTGAACGTCATCACCGGCTACGGCGACGCCGGGGCCGCGCTGGCCGAGCACCCGGACGTCGACAAGGTCGCCTTCACCGGGTCGACCGAGGTCGGCAAGCTCATCGCGCAGGCGGCGGGCCGGACGAACCTCAAGCGCGTGTCGCTCGAGCTCGGCGGCAAGTCCCCCAACATCGTCCTCGACGACGCCGACGTGGCGGCCGCGATCGCGGGCTCCGCGCAGGGCATCTTCTTCAACCAGGGTGAGGTCTGCACCGCCGCGTCCCGGCTGTACATCCACGAGCGCCTCTTCGACGAGGTCGTCGAGGGCGTCTCCAAGGCGGCCGAGGCGATCAAGGTCGGGCACGGCCTGGATCCGGAGACGGAGATGGGCCCGCTCGTGTCCTCCGAGCAGTTCGACCGGGTGACGAACTACCTGAAGGTGGGCCCGGAGCAGGGAGCCCGCGCGACGACCGGCGGTAGCGCCATCGACGGTCCCGGCTACTTCGTGCAGCCGACGGTCTTCGTCGACGCGACGAACGACCAGCGCATCATCCAGGAGGAGATCTTCGGGCCCGTCGTGGCGGCGATGCCGTTCGCGGACATCGACGACCTGGCGGCCAAGGCGAACGACTCGGTCTACGGCCTGGCCGCGGGCATCTGGACGCAGAACCTGTCTGCCGCGCACAAGCTCGCGTCGCGGATCAAGGCGGGCACCGTGCACATCAACACCTACCACATCTACGACGCGGCGCTGCCCTTCGGCGGCTTCAAGCAGAGCGGCTGGGGACGGGAGATGGGCGAGGAGGTCCTGAGCGCCTACCAGGAGACGAAGTCGGTGGTGGTGCAGCTGTAGCGCGGTCCTCCGCCGGCGCGGGACGCGGCGTCCTTTTTGCACCCCCAGGGCGGTGCAAAAACGACGCCGCCCGCGCGGGGCGCCACGGTTGGGGAGCCGGGGGTCGAAAACGACGCCGCTCCGCCCGCCATGATGCGCAGCCATGACCGCTGAGGAGCTGCGTGCCTTCTGCCTGGAGCAGTGGAGTGCCGTGGAGGAGCAGCCGTTCGGCCCGGAGACGACCGTCTTCAAGGTCGGCGGGAAGATCTTCGCCATCTCCCGGCTGGACGAGGAGCCGCTCACCGTCAGCCTGAAGATCGACCCGGACCTCGGGATCCAGCTGCGCGGCGCGTACGACGCGGTGCAGCCGGGCTACCACCTGAACAAGCGCCACTGGGTGACGCTCACGCTGAACGCGGACGCGGACGACGAGCTCGTCCGCGGGCTGCTCGAGGACAGCCATGCGCTCGTGCGGCCGCGGCCGAAGCGCGGGCGCCCGGCCGACTAGTCCCCCGCCACCGCCGCGAGGTACGCCGGCCAGGAGCCGAAGGCGCTGACGTCCTCGGTGCCCGCGGCGGCCAGCGGCTCACAGAGGAAGCCGACGCAGCTCGCACCGTCCTCCAGCGCGACGCTCCCCAGCGCCATCGGGGACGGCAGCGCGGCGAGGAAGGTCGCGAGCGCGGCGACGGGCAGGCGCCAGCGCTCACCCTCCACCGCGGTCCCCTCGGCGGCGGACACCCGCACCAGGCCCGGCTTCGGCGGCGTGGTCGCCAGGCGGTGCAGGCGATAGGAGGGGAGGGTCCGGACCGTGTCCACGTAGCGGGCGCCGCGCTCGGCGAGCTCGTGGTGCAGGGGCTGCCCGGCCCGGTGCGCCCCGACGACGAACAGGTCGATGCCCGGCGTCTGCGGACGGGCAGCTCGCGGCGGTTCTCCGAGCAGCCGGCGCGCGAGGTCGGCGACCACGCGGTCGTGGAAGGCGGGCGCGATCAGCGTCACGCCGAAGCGGCCGCCGTCCGCCTCACCGGCCGGGACCGCGATCGCCGCGAGGTCGCAGAGGTTCGTCCCGTTCGTGTAGATCCCGAGGCGCGTGTTGGCGGCGACGGGATCGGCGGCGACCTCGGCGAGCGTCGGCTGGCGCGTGGTCGTCGGCAGCAGCACGACGTCGACCGTCCGCAGCACGGCGTCCACACGGGCGGCGAGCGCATCGAGGCGCTCGCGGTCCCGGGTCAGGGCGGACGCCGACAGGGTCCCGGCCGCCCGGATGATCGCGCCGACGGTCGGGTCCACGTCCTCCGCGTGGGCCTCGACGAACGCCCCGACGGCCGCGTGGCGCTCGGCGACGAAGGCGCCGTCGTAGAGCAGGCGGCCGGCCTCCAGGTAGGCGTCGACGTCGACCTCCACGACGTCCACGCCCGCGGAGGCCAGCGCCGCCGCGGCGGCCTCGAAGGCCGTGAGCGCGTCGTCGGTCAGGTCCTCCAGGGCACGGGACGCCGGCCGCCCCACCACCGGCACGGGCGGCGCCCCGAGCGGCGCGTCCACCGGCCACGCGCGCGTCAGCGGGTCGGCGGGATCGACGCCCGCCATCAGCTCGCACGCCTCGTCCGCCAGGTCGACCGCGCGGGCGAAGACGGTCACGCAGTCGAAGGACCGGCAGGCGGGCAGCACGCCCGTGACCGGGACGCGGCCGATCGTCGGCTTCAGGCCGACGGTGCCGCCGAACGCGGCGGGCACCCGGCCCGAGCCCGCGGTGTCCGTCCCGAGCGCGAGGTCCACCAGACCCAGGGCCACCGCGACACCCGAGCCGGAGCTCGAGCCGCCGCTGACGAACTGCGGGCGCCACGCGTCCCGCACCGCGCCGTACGGGGAGCGCGTGCCGACCAGGCCCGTCGCGAACTGGTCCAGGTTCGTCTTGCCGATGACCACGGCGCCCGCGGCCTCCAGGCGGGCGACCGCGGTCGCGGAGACGGCCGGGACGAACGCGAACGCCGGGCAGCCCGCGGTCGTCGGCAGGCCCGCGACGTCGATGTTGTCCTTGACCGCGAGCGTGCGACCGGCAAGCGGGAGGTCCGCGCCCAGGGCCAGGCGCGTGTCGACCTCGGCCGCCGCGTCGAACGCGGCGGTCCGCTCGCGCAGCGTGATCCACACCTCCGGCCGTCCCGAGGCGGCGATCCGCTCGTAGGCGGCGGCGACGGCGGTCGCCGCGGTCGACGGCGCGCTCACGCGACCACCACCAGCGCCGAGCCGTACACGACCTGGTCCCCGGCGCCCACGAGCACCTCGACGACCTCGCCGTCCACCGGGCAGTCCAGCGCGGTCTCCATCTTCATCGCC
>JAOPZU010000218.1 GCA_025963955.1 Solirubrobacterales bacterium | reverse complement strand
GACGTCCACGCCCTGCGCCTGCAGGTGGACACCGAACTGGAAGAGGTCCGAGCGGTAGGCCTCCAGCGTGTTGCGGGACAGGCCGCGCTCGAACTCGAGGTAGGCCAGGAAGTCGAGGACGTGATGCTCGAAGGACTGCCGGGTGCTCTCACCCGTCGCGATCGCCATGTCCGGGGATTCGCGCCCGGCCGCCGCGCCCCTCGCGGTGCAAGCCGCCTGTCAGCCGGCGCGCAGGTGCTCGCGCAGCAGCAGCAGGCCGATGATCGTCTTGGCGTCCTTCGTGGCAGCGATCGCGCCGTCGAGATCGCTCAGCGGCCACGCCACGAGCTCGATCCGCTCGTTCTCGCCCGAGTCGGCGTGCTCCTCCGACAGGCGGGTGGCGCGGTAGACGTGGACCGTCTCGCGGTTGACGCCCACAGACGGGTAGAAGGTCCGCAGGAGCTCCCACTCCTCCGCAGCACGGCCGATCTCCTCGGCGAGCTCGCGCTGGGCGGCGGGCAGCGCGTCCTCCCCCGGCTTGTCGAGGCGGCCGGCCGGGATCTCGAGCATGTCGGGCTCCCCCACCGCCTCGCGCGGCTGGCGGATGAGGAAGACGTGCTCCTCGTCGTGGACGACGATCCCGACCGCCCCTGGGTGCGTGACGACCTCGCGGGCGACCTCCTCGCCGTCCGGGTAGCGGAAGC
Organism: Solirubrobacterales bacterium; assembly: GCA_025963955.1. Taxonomy (GTDB): domain Bacteria; phylum Actinomycetota; class Thermoleophilia; order Solirubrobacterales; family Solirubrobacteraceae; genus Paraconexibacter. The sequence goes on along the minus strand of JAOPZU010000218.1, from coordinate 6,229 downwards.
GCTCCTCCCGGACGCCGACGATGCGGCCCTGCCAGATCTGCTTCCCGCCGAGGGGGACGAAGTCGCGCTCGCTCATGGACCGGCCGTCTGCCCGGCGCGCGCCAGGTGCATCCCGCAGGCCAGGGCGGCGGCGAAGAAAGCCGGGTCCTTGGCGGCGGTGCGGCCCATCGTGCGGGCGGGCAGGCCGCTGGCGACGTAGGCGTCGACGTCGGTGGCGAAGGCCGGCCAGGCGTGGAAGCCGTGGTCCTCCGGCGGGAGGACCCCCGCGGGCAGCGGGATCTGCACGGGCTGGAGCAGCAGGTCCACGACCGTGCGCGTGTGGTGGCTGATGCCGCGATGGCGCTCACGCGGGTCGCCGTCCGACATGCGGGCGCAGAGCACGGTCGGGTAGCCCAGGGCCAGCGCGGCGTGGGCCGTGTCCAGGGCCGCCATGCCGCCGTGCCCGAGGCGCGAGCCGGAGCCGAGGATCCCTGGTCCCGGCCCGCAGAGCACGACGTCCCAGCCGAGGACCGCGATGGCGTGGTCGATCGCGCCGATCGTCGTGATGGCCTCCCCGTCGCGGCCGCCGTAGGCCGGGCTCGCGGTCAGGTGTCCGGCGAGCAGGCTGCGGTCCAGGAGGTCGGCGACGACGCGCGAGTGGCCGCCCGGCAGCGCACCGCCCGCGGTCTGGACGTAGCCGACGCGTGGCGGTGGCCCGGCCGTGGTCTCGGCGATCGCCCAGGCGATCGGAGCGAGCTGGCCGTGGAGGCCGAAGATGCCGACGGCGCCGCCGTCGTCCTCCCGCCGCGGAGCGGGCGCGGCCGCGTCGAGCTCCTCCTCCACCGGCAGCACCGCGTGCTGGAGGGAGGAGTAGTTCAGCTTCATGACGTGCGCACCGGGGACGCCGGCGCCGCCGAGGCCGCGGGTGAGGTTGACATGGACGACGTCGAACCCGCCGGAGCCCAAGCGCAGGTCGATGGCCTGCGCGTTGACGACGACGTCGTCGCCGACGGCGCTGGCGCCCACGAGCGCGACGTCGGCCACCGCGGGGCGCCGGGTCCCGTCGATCTCCACCACGATCCGCTGCTCGCCGGTGGCCGGCGCGGCGTCGGTCGCGACGACGAGCCCGCGGCGCAGGACGAGGTTCACCACTGCGGCTCGGTGTCCGCTGCGGGCCGGAGCTGCTCGAGCAGCGCGAACGTCACCTCGAGCATCCCCTCCAGCGCGTCGGCGCTGACGCGCTCGGTCGGCTCGTGGTTGCGCTCGGTCCCGTTGGCGAGGTTCGTGCAGACGAAGCCCTGGGCGGCGAAGGCGTTCGCGTCCGAGCCCCCGCCGGTGACGATGCGCTTCGGGGTGTGGCCGCAGGCGCGCAGGGCCGCCTCGGCGGCGACGACGGACGGCTGGGTGCCCGTGTGCTTGTAGCCGCGGAACAGGCGCTGCACGTCGAGGTCGAGGTCGCAGCTGCAGCGTGGGTCCCCGGCCGCGTCCTGGCAGGCGTCGATGATCGCGGCCACGGCGGCCTCCACCTTCGTCTCGTCCAGCGAACGCGCTTCGGCGAGGACGACGCAGTGCTCGGCCACGACGTTCGTCCCCGGCACGCCGCCGTGGACCGAGCCGACGTTCGTGGTCGTCTCGGGGTCCAGGCGGCCGAAGGGCATCGCTGCGACCGCGAGCGACGCCGCGAGGACCGCCGAGCGCCCGTCCTCCGGCCAGATGCCGGCGTGGGCCGGGCGGCCGTGGAAGCGCGCCTCGATGCGGTGGTAGGTCGGCGAGGCCATCACGATCTCGCCGATGGGTGAGGCGTGGTCGTACACGTAGCCGAAGTCCGAGCGCAGCCGCGAGCAGTCGAAGGCCTTGGCGCCCGCGAGGGCGACCTCCTCGCTCGCGGTGAAGAGCAGCTCCAGGCCGATCGGTGGCGGCGGCTGCCCGGACGCGTACCGCCGCGCGAGCGCCAGCAGCACGACGACCGCCGCCTTGTTGTCGGCGCCCAGGATCGTGTCCCCCGCGCTGACCCAGCCGCCGTCCTCGAGTACCGGCTCGATGTCCCCGGGGTGCGGGACGGTGTCCAGGTGGGCACAGAAGAGGACGCTGCGGGTGCTGCCCGGAGCGCCCGCGATCCGGCAGAGCAGGTTGCCCGAGCCTGCGCCGCTGGCCGCCGCCGAGTCGTCCTCCTCGACCTCGTGCCCGAGGTCGCGCAGCACCTGCGTCACGTGGTCGGCGACGGCGCGCTCCTCGCCGGAGACCGAACGGATCCGGCACAGCTGCGCGAACTCCTCGTGCAGCCGTGCGCGCTCGTCGTCGGTCGCCCGCCGCGTCACGTGCGTGCTCACGGCAGGCGCCGTGGACGGCTAGGACGCCGCGCGCGAGGCGCGGATCTCGCCGTTCGCCGATTCCGGCGCGCGCTCCCGGGCGCGGACCAGGGCCGCCGCGACGAACTCGCGGAACAGCGGCGCCGGCCGCTCGGGGCGGGACTTGAACTCCGGGTGGAACTGCGCGGCCACGTAGAACGGGTGGTCGCGAAGCTCGACGATCTCGACCAGGCGCTCGTCCGGGGAGGTCCCCGAGACGACGAGTCCGGCGGCCTCCAGGCGCTTGCGCAGCGAGATCGAGACCTCGTAGCGATGGCGGTGGCGCTCGTAGATGACGGCCTCGCCGTAGATCTCGCGGGCCCGCGTGTCCGCGTGCAGCTTCACGGGGTCCGCGCCGAGGCGCATCGTCCCGCCGAGGTCGGAGACCTCCTTCTGCTCGGGCAGCAGGTCGATCACGGGCCACTCGGTCTCGATGTCGAACTCGGTCGAGTTCGCTCCGGGCATGCCGGCCACGTGGCGCGCGAACTCGCAGACCGCGATCTGCATGCCGAGGCAGACGCCGAGGTACGGGATCCGGCGCTCGCGGGCGACGCGAGACGCGCGGATCTAGCCCTCGATGCCGCGGCCGCCGAAGCCGCCGGGGATGAGGATGCCGTCGGCACCGCCGATGCGCTCCAGCGCTGTGGCGTCGTCCACCAGCAGCTCGGAATCGACCCAGTCGATCTCGACCTTGCCGCCGTCGAGCCAGCCTGAGTGGCGCAGGGCCTCCGCGACCGACAGGTACGCGTCCTCCAGCTGGACGTACTTGCCCACGAGGGCGATGCGGAACGGCTCGACGGCCGCCGCCGCGCGGGTGCACAGCTCGGCCCAGCTCCGGGTGTCGGCGGGCTCGGCCTCCAGGCCGAGCTCCCCGAGGATGAAGTCGTCAACGCCCTGCTCGGCGTACCAGAGCGGCACGTCGTAGATGTTGTTCACGTCCTTGGCCGAGACGATGGCCTCCAGCGGCAGCGACGCGAAGAGCGCGATCTTCTTGCGGATGTCGACGCCCAGCTCGGCCTCCGAGCGGCAGAGGACCATGTCCGGCTGGATGCCGATGCGGCGCAGCTCGTTGACCGAGTGCTGCGTCGGCTTCGTCTTCAGCTCGCCGGCGTGTCCGATGTACGGCACGAGCGTCAGGTGCACGAACAGGCAGTTGCGGCGGCCCACGTCGACGGGGAACTGGCGGATCGCCTCGAGGAACGGGAGCGACTCGATGTCGCCGACCGTTCCGCCGATCTCCGTGATGACGACGTCGACGTCGCTGGTCTCGGCGATGAGCTTGATGCGGTTCTTGATCTCGTCCGTGATGTGCGGGACGACCTGGACGGTGCCGCCGAGATAGTCGCCGCGGCGCTCGCGCCGGATCACCGAGTTGTAGATGCCGCCCGCGGTGACGTTCGAGGCGCGGGAGGTGTTCGCGTCCGTGTAGCGCTCGTAGTGCCCGAGATCGAGGTCGGTCTCCGCCCCGTCCTCGGTCACGAAGACCTCGCCGTGCTGGTACGGCGACATCGTGCCGGGATCGACGTTGATGTACGGATCGAACTTCTGCAGGCCGACGGACAGACCGCGCGAGACGAGCAGCCGGCCGATGGAGGCGGCGGCGATCCCCTTCCCGAGGGACGAGACGACGCCGCCGGTGACGAAGATGTAACGGGTCTTGGGGCGAGCGTCGGTCACGCTGAAGCGTCCTTCCGGGGGTTATGGATCCTGCCGATCGAGTCTAGATGGCGGAATCCGGGAGTGCGTTCCACGAACGCGGAAATAGAGCGAAATTCGCCGTAGGCCGTGACGGCCAGGAGGAGAACGGCGCAGAGCGCGAGGCCGAGGGTGCTGGTGATGGCGGTGACGAGCATCAGGCCGGCGACCGCTCCGAGGAGGTTCGCCCCGGTGTCGCCGAGCATTCCCCGCTCCCGCAGGTCGTACACGCCGACGACGAGGATCGCCCCGAGGTAGGCGCCGTACGCGCTGATGAGGTCGGTCCCGACGGCGATGGTGCAGCCGATCGCGACGAGGACCAGCGCCTTGACCGCCCGGCCGGGACGCAGGTCGACGATGTTGAAGAGGTTGGTGGCGAGGGTGAGGATGGCGACGGTGAGCAGGTAGGGCAGGACGTCGCGGCCGTCGTGGAACCCGAGGTCGGCGCCGCCCGACGCTGCGAGCGCGCCGCTCGACGCCACGTACGCCGCCAGTCCCAGCGTGCCGACCGCCTTCAGCAGCCCCGAGGGGAACTCCCCCCGCCGCACCGCGGCGCCGTGCCCGCGCCAGCCACGTGAGGCCCCGCTGTAGGCGTCGTCGAAGAGCCCGAGGGCCGCGACGCCCAGGACGAACACCGGCGCGACCGTGAAGAACGGCGAATCGTGGATCCGCAGCACGTACAGCGCCTCCAGAGCGCCCAGCGCCAGCGCGACCGCGGCCACGACGATGATCCCGAGCGGACACGGCAGCGCAGCCCCGCGGTAGTTGGTCACCGTGTGCCCGCCGTCCGCGAGCCCCTGCCGCAGCCCGGGGGCGACCGCCACGGCGGCGGCGGCGCTGAGGACGAGGGGCAGGACGTGCACCGCGGCACCGTACCCCGGGCGGCGGACGACGCGCCCGCGCCAGCTCAGCCCGCCGTCGGCTGCTCCTGGAAGACGACCTGACGCAGGACGGAGGCCATTTCGAGCTCCTCCTCCCGACGGTCGCTGATCATGCCCTTGATCTGCGACGGCTTGTGGTGCTCGCTGTCGTAGACGACGACCACGGCCTCGTCGCGAGGCTCGAGGAAGGTGCGGGCGCCGTAGCTCTCGTAGCGCGTGGCGCCGATCCCGACGAGCACCTCCTCCGGGTTCCTGGCGGCGCGCAGCAGCGCGCCGACGTCCTCCAGCGGCGTGTCGTCGGCGCCCTTCTGCTCGTTCAGGCGGTCGACCATCCAGTCCAGCAGCTGCGTCCCGTAGTAGGAGTAGTCCGGCAGCGGGCTGTCGGTGCCGTAGGCGAGCGTCTTGCCGCTGCGGCGCAGGAACGAGGCCAGGCGGAAGGACTTCGTGGGGCCGTCGGGCGAGAGGTCGGTGATCTCGAAGGCGAGCGGCGCCACACCCTTGGACTGGACGCCCCAGTTCTTCTTGTGGCTGATCTTCTTCGCGCCCTCACGGCGGATGGAGCAGTCGTTGAACGCGGCGATCGCCGTCGGCGCCAGCGCGCCGACCGTGCCGTCGTCCGCGTAGGACACGCGGCACACGACCCCCACCTCTGGCTCGATCTGCAGGTTCACGGGGCTCGAGGAGACCGGCTTGCCGAGGTCGTAGAAGGACAGCGGGAAGGTCCCGAGGAAGCCGTCGTGCCCGGGCACGTACCACGGGAAGATGCCCTTCGGTGCCTCGGCGGCGGCGTCGACGGACGCGAAGTCGACGGCCTCGCCGGCCTGCTCCAGGTGCCCGGCGAAGTTCCCGGCCACCCCGAAGCCGAAGGTCCCGCGCAGGTCGTCGAGCTCGAGGTGCCTCATGCGCGCGGACTCTAGGGAACGTCCTCCTTCCGCAAGGTCCCGGCCCCTATCGTGTCCTCCATGTCCGACACCACCCAGAAGATCGAGAAGACCGACGAGCAGTGGCGGGCGGAGCTCACGCCCGAGGCCTACGCCATCTTGCGCCAGGGGGCGACCGAGCGCCCGTTCACGAGTGAGTACAACGTCGTCAAGGAGAAGGGCACGTTCCGCTGCGGCGGCTGCGGCGCCGACCTGTTCTCCTCCGACACCAAGTTCGACTCCGGCTCGGGCTGGCCGAGCTTCACCGAGCCCGCCGTGGCCGAGAACGTGACGCTCGTCGAGGACCGCACGCACGGGATGGTCCGCGTCGAGGTCCGCTGCGCCCGCTGCGACGGGCACCTGGGCCACGTCTTCGACGACGGTCCGCGGGACGCCGGCGGCCAGC
>JAOPZU010000525.1 GCA_025963955.1 Solirubrobacterales bacterium | reverse complement strand
GCGGGCGTCACGCGGCGGGACAGGTCCCCGGCGGCGATCGCGTCGGCGGTGTGGCCGATGCGGTCGAGCGGTCGCAGACCGAGGCGCACGAGCAGGAAGGACGCGAGGGCGAGCGCCGCGAGGACGGCGGCGATGACGATCGCCTCGATGACGAGCAGGCGATCGAGGGTCGAGTCCACGTCCGTCAGGGGGATCGCTGCGACGATCAGCGCGCCCGCGCCGTCGAGCCGGTCGTCGCGCACGAAGACGCGGTAGCGGAGCTTGCCGTCGACCGACTTCACGTCGAGCTTCGCCCCCGACTCCAGCCTCGCGGGCAGCTTGGGCGGAGATGGCGCGGTCTGCCCGTTGAGGAAGAACGCCAGGCCCGTGCCGAGCGTGCCGTCCGCGTCCAGGCGCACGCCGAAGGTGCCGGGCGGCAGGTTGATGAGGTCGTTCGGGCCGCCGGCGCCCCTGGGCCGGAGCCGGCCGGGCGGGAGGCCGGGCGGGCCGAAGTCGTAGTCCCCGCCGGTGTTGTTCAGGTTGTGGTCGACGTAATTGAGGGCCGCGTCGGATTGGCGGTCGATGCGCTCCAGGAGGAACGAGCGCTGCTCGGCGTAGGTGACCGCCCCGGCGACGAACAGCCCGACGGCCGCGATCGCCAGGAGCCCGGCGATCAGCCGGGTGCGCAGGGACACCTCAGGCCTTCGCCTGGCGCAGGGCGTAGCCGACGCCGCGGACCGTGTGGATGAGCGGCGGCCCGTGCGGGTCGAGCTTCTTGCGCAGGTAGCTGACGTAGGTCTCCAGCACCCGGGCGTCCCCGCCGAAGTCGTAGTCCCACACGTGGTCCAGAAGCTGCGCGCGCGTGAGCACGCGGCGCGGGTTCAGCAGCAGGTAGCGCAGCAGGCGGTACTCGGTGGCGGTCAGCTCCACCGCGTGACCGGCGCGGGTGACCTCGCGGGTGTCCTCGTCCAGCTCGAGGTCCTCGAAGCTGAGCAGGCTGGACTCCTGCTCGGCGTGGCCGACGCGGCGCAGGATCGTGCGGATGCGGGCGACGAGCTCCTCGAGGCTGAACGGCTTGGTGACGTAGTCGTCGCCGCCGCTCGTCAGGCCGCGGCCCTTGTCCTCGGTCGCGTCGCGGGCGGTGAGGAAGATGATCGGGACGCCGGCGCGCTGGGCGCCCAGACGGGTCGCGACCTCGAAGCCCGTCGTGTCCGGCAGCATCACGTCGAGCACGATCAGGTGCGGGCGGAAGGCGGCGACCTGGGCGATCGCGTCCTCCCCGTTGCCGGCCGAGGCGACCTCGAATCCCTGGAAGCGTAGCGCCATGCTGATCACGTCGACGATGTTCGGCTCATCGTCGACCACGAGGACGCGCGCGGTGTCGGCGGCGGGCTGCGGGGCGTTCATGAGGACATCATCGTCCTCTTGGCTGTGAGCTTCCTGGGAGCCTGCTGTGGAGTCGCCTGGCCGGGACGCCGGGGGCGTGTGCGGCGGGGGCCGCTCAGCCCGCGCTCGTCAGCGCGCGCGCCGGGCGGGTGCCGAGCGTGGGGTTCACCGTCCGGGTCTGCCCGCCGCGGAGCACCTGGACGTCCACCTTCTCGCCCGGCCGGTGCGCCTCCAGGGCGGAGGTCAGCGCCTCGGCGCTCGTGACGGGCGTGTCGCCGAGCTTCGTGATGACGTCGCCCGGCCGGAGGCCGGCGTCAGCGGACGGTCCGCTCGCGCTGACGCTGCCGACCTTCGCCCCGGCCACCCCGGTGGTCGTGTCGTCGGTGGCCACGCCGAGGTACGGGTGGGTGGCCCTGCCCGTGGCCTGCAGCTGCGCGACGACGCGCTTCGCGGTGGCGGCCGGGACCGCGAAGCCCACGCCGGTGTTGCCGCCGGTCCCCCCGCTCGCGGTCGAGGAGGACTCGATCTGCGAGTTGATGCCGATGACCTTGCCGGCCGTGTCGAGCAGCGGACCGCCCGAGTTGCCGGGATTCAGCGCGGCGTCCGTCTGCAGGACGTCGGAGATCGCGTAGCCGTCCGGAGCCTGGATCGACCGGTGCAGCGCCGAGACGACGCCGGTGGTCAGGGTGCGGTCCAGGCCGTAGGGGTTGCCGATGGCGAACGTGCCGTCGCCGACCTGGACGGCGGAGGAATCGCCGAACGCGAGTGTCGGGAGGCTCGCGCCGCCCGTGTCGATCTTCAGGAGCGCGACGTCCGTGGAGGTGTCGACGCCGACGACGCGGGCGACGGTCGCGGCGCGGTCGCCGACCTTGACGCGGATGGAGCTCGCGCCGTCGATGACGTGGGCGTTCGTCACGATCAGGCCATCAGAGGAGACGGCGAAGCCGGTGCCGGTCGCGGTGCCGGTCCCCGCCTGCCCGCCACCGAACGGGGAGCTCGACGGCTCGGACACCGTCGCGGTGATGAAGGCGACCGCGTCCTTGCTGCGCTGGTAGATCTGCGTGGCGCTGAGCGCCTGGCTCGAGGTGTCGGCCACGGCGGTCGTGCCGCCGGCGGTGTCGGCGGACGCCGCAACGGGGGCCGCAGCCTGGGTGACGGTGGTGGTCGTGGACGCCGGAGCGCTCACGGCGATGACCGCGGCCGCGCCACCGCCACCGCCGATCACCGCCGCGAGGCCGAGGGGGAGGAGAAGCGAGCGGGTGGTCATGTCGTACACCGTGCTCCCGCCGCCTCAACGCAGCCTTGACGGGTGCTGTGTGTTGGCTGGGAAGGCGTTCGTGGATTCTCAGTGAGCTCTCAGCCGCAGCACACGTCCGCTTCCGATACTCCCACCACGCCCCTGGTCGCACGCGGTGTCCGCCACGCGTCTCCCGGGGAACCCAGTCACCACAGCAGGAGGTCGATGAACGTGAAGTCCACCGGATGGATCCGCGTCGGAAGCGTCGCCACGGTCTGCGCGCTCGCAGGCGCGGGCGCAGGCATCGCCGGCAGCTCCGCCGCCACCAGCGGCAAGAGCACCACCACCAAGAAGACCACGCGCAGCGCGCCGCCGGCCGGTCGCCCCGGCTTCGGTCACCGCGGGGGCCCGGCCGTCCACGAGGAGGCGGTCGTCCTCGACGAGGCGGGCAAGGCGTTCATCACGGTCACCCGCGACAACGGCATCGTCAAGTCGGTCGCCGGCAACGACCTCGTCATCACCGAGGGCACGAAGACGGTGACGTACAAGGACCTCACCGTCACGATCCCGGCCGGCGCGAGCATCACCCGCAACGGCAAGAAGGCCACGCTGGCCGATCTGAAGGCGGGCGACCACGTCTTCGTGAACGCCTCCTCGGACGGCACGGACGTCTTCGCCGCGGACGACACGTTCCGGCCCGTGGGTCCCGGTCGCGGCTTCGGCCCCGGTCACGACGAACACGAACACGGTCCCGGCGGCCCGGTGGGTCCGCCGCCCGCGGGCGCCCCCGCCCCGCTTCCCGGCGCTCCGGGCACCGGGACGCCGTAGCGGCGAGCGGATCGCGCTGCGCTCGGTCTGGGTCATCGCGAGCACCTCGATGACCCGGACCGGGTGCGGCGGCCGGGGGCCCACGGGCCTCACCC
>JAOPZU010000493.1 GCA_025963955.1 Solirubrobacterales bacterium | reverse complement strand
GCCAGATCTTGATCACGGCCGGGTGCTCCCTCAGGCCCGCCGCGGGAACTTGCTGAAGTCCGGCTTGCGCTTCTCGCGGTACGCGTCGCGGCCCTCCTGCGCCTCCTCGTTGCCGTAGAAGAGGAGGTTCGTGTCGTGCGCGAGCTGCTGGATGCCGGCGTAGCCGTCCTCGTGCGCGTTGAAGCTCGACTTCACCAGGCGCAGGGCGAAGGGGGAGAGCGCGAGCATCTCGCGGCACCACTTGACCGTCTCCTCCTCGAGCTGCTCGAGCGGGACGACCGTGTTGACGAGCCCCATCTGCAGCGCCTCCCGCGCGTCGTACTGCCGGCAGAGCATCCAGATCTCCTTGGCCTTCTTGGTCCCCACGAGGTCCGCCAGCAGGGACGCGCCGAAGCCGCCGTCCCACGAGCCGACGCGGGGCCCCGTCTGCCCGAAGCGCGCGTTGTCCGCCGCGATCGTCAGGTCGCAGCAGAGGTGCAGCACATGGCCGCCGCCGACGGCGTAGCCCGCGACCATGGCGACGACCGGCTTGGGCAGCCGGCGCATCTGGACCTGCAGGTCCGTCACGTGGAAGCGGCCGACGGCGGCGCGGCCCGTCGCGCTCGGGTCCGTCATGTACCCCGTGTCGCCGCGGACGTTCTGGTCCCCGCCGGAGCAGAAGGCGAGCGGGCCCTCGCCCGTGAAGATGATCACGCCGACGTCGACGTTCTCGCGCGCCGCCTCGAAGGCGGCCGACACCTCGATCAGGGTCTGCGGCCGGAAGGCGTTGCGGACCTCGGGACGGTTGATCGTCACCTTCGCGATCCCGTCCTCGCTGATCTCGTAGCGGATGTCCTCGTACTCGCCGGCGGGCGTCCAGGTCACTGACATAGACCGGCAGGCTACTTTGAGCGGCGTGGTCGTCGACGCCTGGCTCACCCGCGCGGCACGCGCGCATCCGGACCGCCCCGCGGTGGGCGCGCTCACCTTCGCGCAGTTGCACGCGCGGGCCCTGCGAACCGCCGCCGGCCTCGACGGCGTGGGCCCCGGCGAACGGGTCGCGCTCGCCCTGGCGCCGGGGGAGGACTTCGCGGTCGCCCTGCACGCGGTCTGGCTGCGCGGGGCCGTGGCGGTTCCGCACGACCTGCGGCTGACCGAGGCCGAGCGGCCGGCCGCGGACCACGTCCTGGCCGGGCCGCTGCCGTCCAGCGAGGTGACCGGGGCCTTCACCCCGGTCACGCACCACGATCTCGACGCCACCGCGGCGATCATCCAGACCAGCGGCACGAGCGGGATGGCCAAGCCGATCGCGCTGTCCTTCGGCAACTGGCTGTGGAGCGCGCTCGGCAGCGCGACGGCGCTGCGCTCCCCGGGCCCCGAGCGCTGGCTCTGCGCGCTGCCGGTCAGCCACGTCGGTGGCCTCTCGATCCTCGTGCGCGGCGCGATCACCGGCGGGACGGCCGTCGTCCACGAGTCGTGGGACACCCAGCGGGTGCTGGACGCCCTGACGCACGACGGGATCACGCTGATCTCCGTGGTCCCGACGACCCTCGCGCGGCTGCTGGACGCCGGCCTCGAGCGCCCGCCGGCACTGCGCTGCGCGCTGGTCGGCGGTGGCCCGGTGGCGCCCGAACTGCTGCTGCGCGCGGCGGCGGCCGGCGTGCCCGTGTCCCAGACCTACGGCCTGACCGAGGCCTGCTCGCAGGTCACCACGCAGCGTCCGGGGGACGGCCAGGCGGACGCGGGGCCGCCGCTGTTCACCACGCGCGTCCGCGTGGGGGAGGACGGCGAGATCTTCGTGCGCGGGCTCACGGTGACAGGGAACGACCCGCAACGCGAGCTGGCCACGGGCGACCTGGGGCGGCTGGACGCGGAAGGGCGGCTGACCGTCGTGGGCCGCAAGGCGGACACGATCGTGACCGGCGGGGAGAACGTCGCCCCGACCGAGGTCGAGGCCGTGCTCGCGGAGCACCCGGCGGTCGCCGAGGCGGCCGTCCTGGGCCGCGCCGACCCGGAGTGGGGGGAAGCGGTGCACGCGCTCGTCGTCCTGCGGGACGGGATGAGCGCCTCGCCCGAGCAGCTGCGGGAGCACTGCGCCGCGCGCCTCGCGCGCTTCAAGGTGCCGAAGGGGGTGCGGGTCGTCGAGGACCTGCCGCGCACGGGCTCGGGGAAGCTGCTGCGTCGCGGGCTGCGGTAGCCGACGACGCGCCTCGACCGACGCGGCCCACGCGTCCCGCACTGCGACTACGATGCCCGGATGCCTCGCAGGGTCACCTCCATCAGCCTCGGTCTCGCGCTGTCCGCGCTCGCGCTGCCCACCGCCGCCGCCCGGGCCGCCGAGACCTACACGGTGGACGGGGCCGCCGCCGACGGCTGCGCGGCGAAGGTCTGCAGGACGCTGACGCAGGCGGTCGCGGCGGTCGCCGACGGGGACACGATCACCGTGAAGCCCGGCACCTACACCGAGCCGGCGAAGGTCACGCTGACGAAGAAGAACGTCAACATCGTGGGCACCGCGGGCAAGACGACGCTGTCCAGCGCGTCCACGACCGCGGGCGACCCGGTCATCACCCTGGTCGAGGGCGACATCCTTGACGGCATCACGGTCCAGACCGGGACGAACGCCGGCCCCGGCGTCCTGGTCACCGGCCGCGGGACCACGCTCAGGAACTCGGCGATCATCCGCCTGGTCGCCAGCACGAGCGACGCGCCCGCCTACCGCGTCGACCCGCTCGTCGCCGGCGGCGTCAACACGATCTCCGCCGTGACGATCATCAACGGCCCCGCCGGCGCGACCACGCAGACGCAGCCCGCGGTCGCCGGCAACGCGACCTCGTCGCTGGCCATCGACGGCACCGTGATCCTCTCGGGGGCGGGCAACGGCCCGGCCGTCGGCTTCACCGGCAACGACATCACGAACGGCGTCACGACGCCGAACACGATCCTGCGCAGCTCGCTCGTCGCCGCCAAATCGACGTACGACGCCCTTGCCGTGACGAGCGCCGCGACCTCCGCCACCAAGAAGGCGTTGGTCCTCTACACGAGCGTGCTGCTCCCCGGCTCCAGCGCCGCGGGCGTCAACGCCGCCTCCCTGGTCGGCGCCCTGCCCGGTATGGACACGGCCGGCGACATCAAGATCACCGCCAAGAACGTCACGATCGCCGGCGGCAAGGCCCCCTTCACCGTCAACGCGGGCGCCGGCGGGCAGACGGCGGTGGGCAACATCGACGTCGCCTTCGACCGCTCGATCCTGCACGCGTCCGGGCAGGGCGCCGTCACGAGCTTCGCGCCGAGCACGCCCATCGTCCTCGTCTCGGGCACCGCGAACACCGCGAGAGTCGCGATCACGAACTCCGACACGACCCAGACGCCCCAGGCCGCCGCCGCCGGCAAGGGCGCGGTGACGGTGACCGGCTCGTCCAACACGCCGGACGCCAAGCTGTTCGTCAACCTCGCGAAGCAGAACATCCACCTGCGCGCCGACGCGCCGGTGATCGACAAGGGCGGCGACGTGGCCGCCGGCGACGCGACCACCGACATCGACGCGCAGCCGCGGAAGTCGGGCCCCGCGACCGATCTGGGCGCCGACGAGTTCGTCAACCGCGCGCCGACCGCCGTGGGCACCGTCTCCGCCCAGAAGGTCCTGCAGGACCAGGCCGTGACCTTCGACGCCTCGGGCTCGAGCGATCCGGAGGCCGCGAGCGGTGGCTCCATCGCGAAGTACCAGTGGGAGTTCGGGGACGGCAGCACTGCCGAGACGACGACGCCGACCATCTCGCACGCCTACCGCCAGCTCGGGCTCTACAACGCGCGGGTGACGGTGGTCGACAACTTCGGTGCCGCGAGCGCCGCCGCCGCCATTCCGGCGGTTGCGGTCGCGGACGGCTCGGTCCCGGTGGTGACGCTCAGGACGCCGACGCAGAATGGCGCCTTCGCGATCCTCGCCACGACGAAGCTCGGCAGGAAGGCCCGCAAGGTCCTGGACCCGGTGCTGGTGTCCAAGGTCGCCTTCACCGGCACCGCGACCGACCCGCAGGGCGTGAAGCTCGTGACGATGTCGCTGCGCCGCCTGGCGGTGGGGAACGCCGCGGTCCCGAAGAGCCCGACGGCCTGCGTCTACCTGGACGGGAAGACGGCGTTCCGGTCGGCCAAGTGCACCAAGCCGATCTTCTTCACCGCGCAGATCACGGGGAACGACTTCTCCTACAAGCTCAAGAAGGCGCTGAAGCCGAAGGCCGGACGTTACGAGCTCACGGTCCTCGCCATCGACGGCTCGGGGGTCTTCTCCAAGCCGGTCGTCGTCACGTTCAAGCTGAAGTAGTGGGGCTCGAGGAGGACGTCGCCGAGTTCCGCACGGCCAGCCGCGACTGCTGGGAAGCGGGCGCGGCCGGCTGGAGCGCCCGCCGCGCCGCCTTCCAGGCGGCGGCGGCCCCCGTGTCGCACTGGATGGTCGAGGCGATCGAACCGCAGCCGGGCCAGACGGTCCTGGAGCTCGCGGCCGGGCCAGGCGACACGGGGCTGCTGGCCGCGGAGCTGCTGCGGCCCGGCGGCAAGCTCATCTCCACGGACGGCGCCGAGGCGATGGTCGCGGTCGCCCGCGAGCGCGCCGGGGAGCTCGGGCTGATGGACATGGTGGAGGCCCGGCCGATGGAGGCCGAGTGGATCGACCTCGGGACCGCCTCGGTCGACGCGGTCCTCTGCCGCTGGGGCTACATGCTGCTCGCCGATCCGGAGACGGCGCTGCGGGAGACGCGGCGCGTGCTGCGGCCCCAGGGGCGCGTGGCGCTTGCGGTCTGGGACACGCGTGAGGTCAACCCGCTGCTGGCGCTGCCGAGCACGCTCGTCGTGGAGCTCGGCTTCGCGCCGGCGCCGCCGCCCGGGCGCCCGGGGCCGTTCGCGCTGGCCGACCGCGAGGAGCTGACCGACGTCCTGGCGACGGCCGGCTTCCAGGACATCGTCGTGGACGCGGTCGCGCTCCGCTACGACTTCCCGACGCTCGACGCGGTCTGGGAGCAGCAGGTCGACCTGTCGCCCACGCTGACGAACGCGGTACGTGACCTGTCGCCCGCAGACCACTACCGGCTGCGGGACGCGTTCGACGAGCGGCTGGCGCCGTACGTCGCCGACGACGGTTCGCTGAGCATCCCCGGCCGGACGCTCGTGGCCGTCGCCGGCGCCTGACGGGCCGCGCGACGGCGGAGCGTGGCGCGGCGCTATCGTCCCGCGCCCATGTTCTACGACGACGACGCAGACCTCACCCTCCTCGACGGCAAGACCGTCGCGATCATCGGCTTCGGGTCCCAGGGCCACGCCCACGCCCAGAACCTCAAGGACTCCGGCGTGAACGTCGTCGTAGGCCTGCGCGAGGGCTCCTCCTCGGTGCAGAAGGCCAAGGACGCGGGCCTCGAGGTGCTGTCGATCGCCGATGCGGCCTCCCGCGGCGACGTCGTGATGATGCTCGTGCCGGACGAGCTGCACCGCCAGGTGTGGGAGTCCGAGGTGCGCGACGGCATCGCCGAGGGCAACCTGCTGCTCTTCGGGCACGGCTTCTCGGTGCTCTACAACGAGGTCGACCCGCCGGCGGGCGTCGACGTCGGCCTCGCGGCGCCCAAGGGCCCGGGCCACCTCGTCCGCCGCCAGTACCTCGAGGGCTCCGGCGTCCCCGGCCTGATCGCCGTCTCGCAGGACGCCACGGGCAACGCCCGCGACCTCGCCCTGGCCTACGCCAAGGGCATCGGCTGCACCCGCGGCGGCGTCATCGAGACGACCTTCAAGGACGAGACCGAGACCGACCTGTTCGGCGAGCAGGCCGTCCTCTGCGGCGGCGCCTC
>JAOPZU010000424.1 GCA_025963955.1 Solirubrobacterales bacterium | reverse complement strand
GGCCAGGCGCGCCATCACCGCCTGCAGAGCGAGCCGGCCCGCGAGAAGAGTCACCTTGCGCAGGCTAGGAGGGCTCGTGCACCGGTCGCGCAGCTGGCTCGCGCTCACGCGGGATGAGCGGACGTTGTCCGACCATGTGTAGCCCATCGGTCGTACGGCCGTGGCTCATGTGCGACGGGAGCAGTACTTCACCTGTCGGGGTCGAGGCCGAGCGGGTAAGCGTCCCGCCTGGCGCGCTCGAAGGTCTTGCGGATCTCCCCCCGCTGGTCGGCGCTAGTCCGCAGCGGGCTCCGGGTCGTCAGCACCCTGATAGCGGGATTAGCGGCTTTGACGACCTCCTGCGCCACGAGGCCAACCGCGAGGACGACCTCCAGATCGGTGTGGAGGGCGATGACTCGGGTCACGTACTTGCGTCCTCGCCCCTTGTCTTCCGCCGTGGGCTGGCGGTCGAGACCGTAGGGGATGGCGTTCCACCACGAGTACATGCCGGGCTCGAAGCCGGCCCCGTCGAGGATGCGACCCCATTTCCCGGTGACATCGTCGTCGGGTGCGCCGATGTCGCTGCCTAGCGGAAAGGCGAGCCCGCCCTCCTCCACGACGAGAATCCGGGCGGTGAGGGCTTCCCGCGCGGCATAGGTATACGCGACCCCGCCGGGCACGGTAGCAGCGGCTTCAGCGGCGAGCGCGTTGATGGCGTTGATGGCGTCAGGCATGACGCGCACGCTCCCACTCGGTCGTTTGCGGTCCCAGGGCCGGCCCTGCGAGACGGTTCGGTCCGGGGCCGGCTGCGGCCGGCGGACGTCGACCGGCCTCGTGAAGGCGCACAGGCGGATGCGGTAGCGCCGCCCGGGACGGTCCCGCCATATCGGCATGCGGGGCAGCGGCGCGTCGAGGGGCCACGGCCGTGAGCGTAGGCGACGATCCGGTGTCGCGTCGGCTCGGCCATGGGAGCGGAACGGTGATCTGGAAGTACCTGCTTGCGGCGAGCGCGTTCAGCCCTGTCGTCATACTGACGGGTGTCCGGGTGGGCGCCCCGGCTGTCTCCGCCGCGGTGATCGGGGTCGGGCTAGCGATGGCGGCGGGGCTGCTCGCGGTGCTCCGCCGCGGGAGACGACGGAGTGCCACCGAGCCGCTGCGGGTGCTGGCGGTATCGGATCGAGGCATCGACGCTGCCGCCTACCTGCCGACGTTCCTGCTGCCGTTCCTGGTTGTGAACGACCCGGCGGTTCGGGACCTGGTGGTGCTCGGGCTTTTCGCGGTGCTCCTCGTGTACGTCTCCGCGCAGACGGACTTGCTCGCGTTGAACCCTTGGCTATTCGTCACAGGACGGCGCCTCGTCCAGGCGACGGTAGACCGGGGGGACGGATTGTCCGAGGCGGTCCTGCTCATATGTTCGGTCGCGCCCGTGCCCGCTTCTCAGGGCACCGACGGCAGCCACGTCGTGAGGCTGGTCGGCTCGCGGCTCTACCTGAGCGAGGCCGTGTGAGCAGCCCTTCGCAGCCGTTCTCGAAGAGCCGGGACCTGTCCCTCCTCCGCTTGGTCGTCGCGTGGCGGACTTCGACGGCGGTCGTGCAAGCCCGTCAGGTCAACGTGACGACGGAGGTCCAGGCCGACCTCGTCGCCGCGGCACGCGGGTCCCTGGTGGCGATCGAGTCGAGAAAGGGCGTTCCGTACACCGCCGACGCCGTATTCACGCCGACGGAGTGGGCGTGGGTAAGGGCCGAGCACGTCGATCCGGACAGCGCGGTCATGAAGGCGCTGGCGCCGCTTAACTACCGGCTCGCGTCGACGGACGACCTGGCCAGGCAGTTCCTGTTCTTCGCCTACGTGGCCGGGCCAGTCGGCAAGGAGATCGTCTTCGTCTCCAAGTTCAACCCGAACCGCGGCCTGCGGCGCAAGCGCGTGTTCCGGTTCCTGGACGACCAGCTCACCGAAATCGAAGAACCGGTCCTCGCGTTCAACCCCTCCGAGGTCGACCTCGTGTTCGTGCCCGGCGGGGGCATGGCCGCCCTGGACGTCGGCGTGTTCGAGTTCCTGCTCCGCGACGCACCGGAGATCATGGCGAAGACCCCGAAGAAGGTCGCCGCTCTGGCCGCGACGGTCCCCTTGGCCACGGGCAGCGACACGGTGCTGACGGAGGTGGCCCTGCGGAACAGCCGTGCCCGCCGCCGCCTGCTGGCCATCGTGGAGCGCAACCACATGAAGGGCGTCGAGATCGCCACCATCCGCAAGGCGCTGTCGGACCACGGGTACAAGCCGGCCTCGTTCATCAAGAGCGGCAAGGTCGTGGTCACGAACGAGAACGCGATGACGGTCCTGCAGATTCTGAACGAGGACGTCATCACGGGGGCGTTTAGCAAGACGCGGTTCGCCGCTGACCGCAAGGCCCCGGCCTGACCCAGGCCCGCTGTCGTATGCGGGTGCGACAGTACGGGGGTGTCGTGCACAGGCGGCTTCCCGGAGCCGGTCGGCAACGGACTGCATCTCAGCCCCGCCCGCCGGCGGCTCGGCCTCGCCTACGCGAACGTGCTGTCGGGAAGCGCGGTCGTCGCCACGCGCGTCGCCGTTACGAAACGGACTGCCCGCAGGCGTGCGCTGCGCACCGCGGTCCGCCGCAGGTAGCGCGAGCGGTTGACGCGCGCCCGGCCAGCTCGGCCATGTCGGGTCGGCGCTGCGGCCATCCGACGCGTGCGCTGGCGATCGCCAAGATCTGGCAGATCATCGCCCTTACGCGATCTGCTGGAGGCTGGCTGCCTTCAGGTCGAACGTCCGTAGGTGTGGGCGTCAGTTGCGATTGCTGTTGTCGCGCAACTTGCGCCCGACGTGACCGACCACCATGCAGCGCCGGGCCGTGTCCTGGTGCCAGTAGATGCGCATGATGGCGGTGACCGCGCCCCTGCCGCGCGCGACGTGCGGCCCCAACATAATCACTTCGCCCTCGTAGAAGCGCCGGTAGTCGGTGGGGTAGGCGGTCAGGGCGGTGTCGCTGACACCGTCCCGGTAGCCGTTGCAGCGAACCTTGAGCGCCTCGTGCGGTCCCGCCGGCAGCAGGTCCTGTCGCCACTCCTCGGCGATCTGGTTGAGCAGTTCGAGGTCTGCCAGGACCCGCACAGGATCGTCGTACTGGCTCTCCTCGGCACTTAGGATTGCCTCGGGCAGGAACACGAGTGCGGGGCAGCTCACCTGGGCGCGCCGTACCGCATCCACCACGGAGGTCGGCGGCTCCGAGGAGGTTTCCACGTCCACCTCAGCAGGCCGACCGAAGGCCAGCGCCTTCGCCAGCTCCTGTGCTTGCGCCTGCGCGCGATCGCGTTCGTCCTTCAACTCCTCGATGCCGATCTGCGCGTCTAGAAGATCCTGCTCGACCTCCTGGATGCGCAACTGCGCCTGGTCGTAGTCCGCGCTGAAGGACTCCCAGGTCGCAGCGTCGACCCCTCCCTCTGCCGACAAGGCAACTGTG
>JAOPZU010000420.1 GCA_025963955.1 Solirubrobacterales bacterium | reverse complement strand
CGCGCCGGGCGAAGGCCGTCGCCGCGGCCGCCGTCCGCGACGGGCTGCGCGGCGTGGGGAAGGGCCCGGGACCGGTGGACGCGCTCGGGATCGCGCGGCTTTGACCACGGTTTGCGTCTTTCCGCACACGTGGCGCGCCAAGCGGGTGGAACGGCGCGGGTCCTTTGGCATACTCGACCGCGTGAGGTTCCTGCGCATGAAGCCTGGACACGGAGAGATCGTCCTCGCGGAAGGCGACGTCGAGGTCGCGGCCGAGGAGGAGCTGCTGCTCGCCGAGTTCCGCGCGCAGCTCGACGCCGGGATGTGGGCCGCCGTGCCGCAGACGGGCCCGAGCGGTCGCCGCAACGCGCGCATGGTGCAGAGCTTCGAGGAGATCCCCCGCGACGCCGAGCGCGTCATCTTCTTCCCGCGCGCCGCCGGCGGAGCGTGAGCCGGACCCCGTAGCCGACCTCGTAGACCTTCGACCGCCGTCCGGACCATGCTCCTCGCCCTCAGCGCCACCCTGATCGTCATCGTCGCGCTGCTGTGGGAGGTCACCTGGCCCCAGATCTCCGAGGCGCTCGAGCGGCGCCGGGCCCGGCGCCACCTGATTCCCGCGGACGGCTTCGACCCGGGCCGCGAGCGGCGGGCCGAGCAGCGCGCGCGCCAGCTGCTGCGCTCGTGCGTCAACGAAGAGGAATGGGCCATGTACCGCGACCTCGGCTTCATCCGCGTGTGGGGACGCCTGGCGGACGGGCCCGAGCCCGGCGCGAGCGACCAGACCGACTCGGGGGCGCCGTACGCCTACCTCGTCTACCCGCACAAGCCGATCGTCGCCTTCCTGCCCCAGACCCGTCAGCTGCTCAACGAGTACTGCGTCGAGTTCCCTGATGAGACGCGTCCGTACGGCAGCCCGCGGTTGCCCGACAGCGACGACGTCCTCGCCAAGTGGATGGCGCTGACCGGGGACGAACGGCGCCTGATCGACAACTCGAACATGCACCTCCCGGGTCGCCAGGTCGACCCGAAGCAGGCCCGGCGCGACCTCTGGCGCCTCAGCGAGTGGGAACGCTCCCGCCTCGCCCGGGAGCGCCGGAGCGCGAGCGGCACCGGCGCGGCCTGAGCGCTCCCTCGGCGCCCCCGTCGCACGCCTGCCACCGCACGCGACGGATAGTGTCCGGGCCGATATGAGCACCAACGGCTTCGATCCCAAACACCGCTCGCGCGCGCTGACCGAGGGTCCCCAGCGCGCCGCGGCCCGGTCCTACTTCCACGCGATCGGCTTCGACGAGGAGGCCCTCTCCAAGCCGATCATCGGCGTGGCCAACACGTGGATCGAGGCCATGCCGTGCAACTACCACCTGCGCGCGCTGGCGAAGCAGGTCAAGGACGGCATCCGCGCCGCCGGCGGCACGCCGATGGAGTTCAACACGATCGCCATCTCCGACGGCATCACCATGGGCACGAGCGGGATGAAGACCTCGCTCGTCTCCCGCGAGGTCATTGCGGACTCGATCGAGCTGACCGCGCGCGGCTACCTCTTCGACGGCGTCATCGGGCTCGCCGGTTGCGACAAGACGCTGCCCGGCGTCGTCATGGCGCTCTGCCGCCTCGACATCCCGAGCCTCATGTTCTACGGCGGCTCGATCATGCCCGGGACCTACCAGGGCGAGGAGATCACGATCCTCAAGGTCTTCGAGGCGGTGGGTGCGCACGCCGCCGGCAAGATCACCGACGCGGAGCTGAAGGCGATCGAGATCGCCGCGAGCCCCGGCCCCGGCGCCTGCGGCGGGCAGTTCACCGCGAACACGATGGCGATGGCCTTCGAGGCGCTGGGCATCTCGCCCATCGGCTCCTCGATGGTCCCTGCCGTCGACCAGACCAAGGCGCAGGTCGCCTACGCCGCGGGGGAGCTGATGGTCGACTTGCTGAACCGCGGCCTGAAGCCGAGCCAGATCATCACCCGCGAGGCGCTCGAGAACGCCATCGCCACGGTGGCGACCGGCGGCGGCTCCACCAACGCCGTGCTGCACCTCCTGGCCGTCGCCCGCGAGATCGGTGTTCCCCTCGACATCGACGACTTCGGCGGCATCCTGGACCGCGTCCCGCTGCTGTGCGACCTGAGCCCGGGCGGCCGGTACAACGCCGTCGACCTCCACAAGGCCGGCGGCATCGAGCTCACCCTCCAGCGCCTGCAGGAGGCCGGCCACCTGCATAAGGACGCGATCACCGTCACGGGCAAGACGATCGGCGAGCACGCCGACGCCGCGGTGGAGACGCCCGGCCAGCAGGTCGTCCGGCCGCTCGACCGCGCGATCAAGCCCCACGGCGGCATGGCCGTCCTGCGCGGCAATCTCGCGCCGGGAGGCTGCGTCGTGAAGCTCGCGGGCCACGACCGCCGCATCCACACGGGGCCGGCCCGCGTCTTCGAGGGCGAAGAAGCGGCGATGAAGGCGGTCGCCGACGGCCGGATCGCCCACGGCGACGTGGTCGTCATCCGCAACGAGGGCCCGGTGGGTGGTCCCGGGATGCGCGAGATGCTCGCGGTCACGGCCGCCATCAACGGCGCCGGCCTCGGCGAGGACGTCGTCCTCATCACCGACGGCCGCTTCTCGGGCGCCACGCACGGCTTCATGTGCGGGCACGTCGCGCCCGAGGCCGTCAAGGGCGGCCCGATCTGCGCCGTCGCGGACGGCGACTCGATCACGATGGACGTCGACGCGCGCCGCCTCGACGTCGACCTGCCGGACGAGGTCATCGCCCAGCGCGTCAAGGACTACGTGGCCCCCGTCCCGACGGACCGCACGGGCGTGCTCGCCAAGTACGCGGCGCTCGTGTCGAGCGCCACCGAGGGCGCCGTCACCCTCGTCTGAGCCGCGGCCTCAGCCGGTGCCCCCACGGCCGATGGCCTCGCCGGCGAGGAACGCGGCGAGGTCGGCGTTGAAGCGCGCCGGCCGCTCCAGCATGGCGAGGTGGCCCGTGTCGTCGAGGACGACGGCGCGGGCGCCCGGGATCGCGGCGAGGAAGCGCTCGGCATCCTCGACGGAGACGATCCGGTCCTCGCGGCCCCAATAGAGCAGGGTGGGGCAGGCGATGGCTCCCAGCCGGTCCTCGATGTCGTGGTCGGTCAGCGCATCGATCGCCGCGACGAAGCCCGGCTTGCCGTTGCCCTGCCGGATCTGCTCGGCCATCAGGGTGTTCGGGAGCCGCTCCGGGTGCCGGACCGCCAGGTGCATCGCCAGGCGGCGCAGCCGTGCGCGGCGGGCGATCCAGTCCGCGTGCGTGGCGACCATCGTCCCGCCGGCCAGGACGAGCCGCTCGACGCGCCGCAGGGTCCCGAGCAGGCGCTCGCGCCGCAGCTCGCGCGCGTCGATGCCGGCGGGGGACACCAGCACGAGGCCGCTGACCCGGCCGGGAGCAGCCAGGGCCAGCTCGAGCGCCACGAAGCCGCCCATCGAGTTGCCCACGACCACGGCGCGCTCCAGGCGCAGCTCGTCCATCAGCCCTCCGAGCACCCGCGCGTACCCTGGGATGGAGACGACCGACGGCCCGCCCGGCGGCATCGGCGAGGCTCCGAAGCCCGGTAGGTCGAGCGCGACCACCCGACGGGAGCGCGCGAACGCCGGGAGGTTCTCGAGCCAGTTCTGCCACGACCCGGAGAGCCCATGCACGAAGAGCAGCGGGTCCCCTCCGAGATCCTCACCAGGCTCCGGACCGAGGTCGACGAGGTTGACGGCCTGCCCGTCGAGCATCACCCAGCGCAGGTGCGCCTGCCAGTCGACCGACAGCCACGCCGATCGCCCGGCGGGCCCGTAGCGGTCCTCCCCGGCGTCCACTCCGGGCACGGTCGGCGGGCTCGCCATGGGCTCTACGATATCCCGAGCCATGCGCATCGCCATCGACATCGACTCGACGCTGCACCACTACTGGGACGTCCTCTCGGACGCGGCGCACCGCCGCTTCGGCATCGAGCTGCCGTACGAGGAGCAGTTCTCCTGGGGCATCACGCGCTTGAAGCCCGAGCAGCTCGACGTCTGCATCGCCGAGACCCACCGCGAGGACCAGATCTTCCGCTCGCAGCCGTACGCGGGTGCGGTGGAGACGGTGAACGCCTGGCACGAGGCCGGGCACTTCGTCCACATCACGACGCACCGCCCGGTCGACGCCCACGACGCGACGGCGAAGTGGCTGGCGCACATCGGCCTGCGCCACGACGAGCTCTACTGCAGCGACGACAAGGTCTCCCGCTGCCGCCAGATCGGCATCGACCTCCTGATCGACGACAGCCCGGAGAACCTGCGGCGGGCCGTCGACGCCGGGATCACGGCGGCCACGATCCTGCATCCGTGGAACCGCGACGTGGTCGAGGAGGAGGACATCCTCGCCGCCACGGACTGGGCCGGCCTGGCCGCGGCGCTCGAGGCCCGGCACGAGCCGCTGCGTCGCCGCGCGGCCGTCATCGGCGCGTCGCCGGCCGGAAATGTCGCGCTCCGGCGCACTTGAAAGAACACTCGGCTGGATGTACGCCGCCGGAATCCGTACTCTGTGCAGCGGTAAATCACCATGCGCACGCGTTCTCTCCTCATCCTCGGGCTCACGCTCGCCATCATGCTCGGCGGCGCTGGCGCGATCTACGCGTACGACTCCTCGCGCGGTGACACCATCGCGAAGGGCGTCACGGTCGGCGGCGTCGACATCGGCGGCCTGAGCGCCGACGCGGCCAAGAGCCGGCTGGAGGCGCAGTACGTCGCGGCCCTGCAGAAGCCGATCGTCGTGGACCACGCGCCGGAGAAGTGGACGCTGAGCGCGAAGGCCGCAGGAGTCAAGACGGACATCGACTCGATGGTGGCCCAGGCGCTCACGCGCAGCGACCAGGGCAACTTCCTCACCCGCAGCTACCGGCGGCTCACGGGCGGCAGCGTCTCCATGACGCTCGACCCCCGCGTCAGCTACGACGACAAGGCCGTCATCAGGCTGCTCGACCGCGTCCGGAAGGACATCGACCGCAAGCCGGTCGACGCCCAGCTGCACATCGGGCTCGACGGCTTCAAGAAGGTCGACAGCAAGGTCGGCCTGAAGACGAAGGCCTCCGACCTGCACAAGGAGATCCAGGCGGCCCTCGTCTCGACCACGGCGAAGCGCACGTTCGTCGCCCAGACGGAGAAGACCCAGCCCAAGGTCACCACCAAGAGCCTGGCCAAGCAGTCGGGCACGATTCTCATCGTGAACAAGAGCACGTTCACGGTGAAGATCTACAAGAACCTGAAGTTCGAGAAGGCCTACCCGATCGCGATCGGCGCCCCGGGCCACGACACGCCCGAGGGCACCTTCCACATCCAGGGCAAGCAGATCGATCCGGTCTGGTCGGTGCCGAACAGCCCGTGGGCCGGCGAGCTCGCCGGGACCACGGTCGCCGGCGGCATCGGCGCCAACCCGCTGAAGGCCCGCTGGATGGGCGTGACCGACGGGGTCGGCTTCCACGGCACGAGCGACGACGGCTCGATCGGCTCCGCCGCCTCCCACGGCTGCATGCGCATGCACGTGTCCGACGTGATCGACATGTACCCGCGGGTGCCGGTCGGCGCGACGGTCTTCATCTCGCACTGATCGGGCCGGCGCCCGGCCGGGCGCCCGATCAGGTCGTCGGTTCGAAGGCCCGCAGCTCGTCCACGGGCACTTCCTCCCAGCCCCGATCCAGCAGCAGGGAGTGGTGGGGGGTGTGGCGAAAGACGAGCGAGCCGATGAAGATCCCCTTCTCCTGGCGCCGCATCACGGCGTGGAACAACGTCGTCGCGTCGCCCGTGCCCTGGATGCGGAACCACGGCCGCGGCGGCCAGCCGTCCTCGGGAGCCACGCCCGCCGCAACGAGCTGCGCCTGCGTCGCGACCTGACCGGTCGCCGTGTCGATGAAGAACAGAGCCATCACGACGCAGGATAGAGCCGACGGCGGCCTCACCCCGGCGTGGCGCGAGGCCCTCGTCCTCTTCGACGCCGACCTCGCGCGCCGCGGCATGGCGGACAAGACCCGGCGGGCGTACGGCACCGATCTGGGTCAGTTCGCCGCCTGGAGCGTCGCCAACGACATCACGCCGGAGCGCGTGGTCCTGCGGACCCTGCGGCGCTACGCCCAGCACCTGTCCGAAGCCGGCATCCAGGCGTCGAGCGTGTCCCGCAAGCTCGCGGCGTTGCGGGCGTTCTTCCGGGTCCTGCGGGAGCACGGCGTCGTTGCCCAGAACCCGGCGGACCTGATGGCCTCGCCCAAGGGCGAGAAGAAGCTCCCGCGGGTCCTGAAGCCCGCGGAGCTCGCACAGCTGCTGGACCGGATCCCGACCTCGACGCCGCTCGAGCTCCGTGACCGCGCGCTGCTGGAGGTCGCCTACGGCGCCGGCCTGCGGGCGGAGGAGCTCGTCGACCTGACCGTCGGCGCGGTCGACTTCGACGGCGAGCAGCTGCGGGTGGAGGGCAAAGGCGGCAAGACGCGGTTCGTCCCGCTCGGCGAGCACGCGGCGGAGACGATCAACCGCTACCTGCACCGCGCCCGCCCGGCGCTGTCCCGGCAGGACGGCCAGGACGCGCTGTTCCTCTCCAAGACGGGGAGGCGCCTGTCGACCTCTGACGTCCGGCGCCGGCTGCGGGTCTGGGTCCGCCAGGCGCAGCTGCAGGGCGGCGTCTCGCCGCACGCGCTGCGCCACTCCTTCGCCACGCACCTGCTCGACGGCGGCGCGGACCTGCGGGCGATCCAGGAGTTGCTCGGGCACAGCAGCATCAGTACGACGCAGATCTACACACGTGTAGAGTCAGCCAGGTTGCGCGCGGCTTACGCGAACGCCCACCCTCGGGCCTAGACGCAGCAGGAGAACGACTTCGTGGAGACCAACGTCAAGGCCATCGAACTCAAGGACATGTGGCGTCGCTACAAGTCCTCCGGGGACGAACGCGCCCGTGAGCGCCTCGTGGTGGCCTACTCGCCGCTCGTGAAGTACGTGTCCGGCCGCATGGCGTCAGGCCTGCCCGCGCACGTCGAGGAGGCCGACCTCATCTCCTACGGCCTGGTCGGGCTCATCAACGCGATCGAGCGCTTCGAGCTCGAGCGTGAGATCAAGTTCGAGACCTACGCGATCACCCGCATCAAGGGCGCGATCATCGACGAGCTGCGCTCGCTCGACTGGGTCCCCCGCTCCGTGCGGGCGAAGGCCCGCGAGATCGAGCGGGCCAACGCGAAGCTCGAGCATCGCCTCCAGCGGGCGCCCTCGGACGAGGAGATGGCCGCCGAGCTCGGCGTCGCGGTCTCTGACTTCCTGGCGACCCTGCTGCAGATCTCCAACTCGACGATCGCCGCCCTCGACGAGCTGTGGACGGTCAGCGACGCCTCGGGCGACCAGGTGTCCCTGCTCGACACGCTGCAGGACCCGCGCGCGCCGGATCCCGCCGCGGTGATGGACCAGACGGAGCTGAAGGACCGCGTCGCTGACGCCATCGCGCGCCTGCCCGAGCGGGAGAAGCTCGTGGTCGCGCTGTACTACTACGAGAACCTCACGCTCCGTGAGATCGGCGAGGTCTTGGGCGTCACCGAGTCCCGCATCTCGCAGCTGCACACGAAGGCCGTGCTGCGCCTGCGCTCCCGTCTCATCGACGACGATCGCTGAGCGCCGCCGACCCGTGCGGACGGGCCGGACGGCCCCGTCCGCGGGCTCCCCTCGAGGGGCGGCGGAGGCCGGACCCGGTGCTACCGTGGGGTCCGTGGCGCCCCGCAAGACCATCGTCACCAACATGGCCGTCATCGCCTGCGACGTGTGTGGGCGGACGCTCCTGCGCGGCGAGAACGCCGACGTCTTCCTGCACGGCGGGTCGCGCCGCACCGTGTGCGAGCTGTGCACGACCCGCGCCATGCACGAGGGTTGGATCCGCGAGGGCGTCGACGACACCCTCAGCGGCCGCCGCAGCGGCGAGCGCGGGGGCTCGGCGCGCTCTCTCCTCGGACGCCTGCGCTCCCGTCGCAGCGAGCGCGGCTACGATGACGCGCCGGACGCCGCCCCTGCCTACGACCCTGCGTCCTACGACCCCGACCACTACGCGTCCGGTTACGTGGAGGAGGTGCCGACGTACGCCGACGGGACCCTGGTCCTGCCGGACCCGGAGCCGGAGCCGGCGCCGGTCGCGCCGCCCGAGCCGGTCGTGGTGACGCCGGCCCCGCCGCACCGGCCCGCGGCCGCACCTGTCGC
>JAOPZU010000379.1 GCA_025963955.1 Solirubrobacterales bacterium | reverse complement strand
GCTCGCCTGCGCGGCGGCCGCGGCGTACCTGGGACGCGACCTGGACCCGGAGGCGGTCCGCGCCGCCGCCGCCTCGACCGTCGTCCCCGGCCGCTGGCAGCAGATCGACACGGCGCCGGACACGATCCTCGACGGTGCGCACAACCCCGCTGGGTTCGTCGTCCTGACGGACACGCTGCGCGAGGTGCTGGACGGGCGACGGCTGGTCGCCGTGCTGTCGATCCTCGACGACAAGGACGCGGCGGCGATGCTCTCGGAGCTGCTGCCGCTGTGCGCCGAGGTCGTCTGCACCCACAGCGTGAACCCGCGGGCCCTGCCCCCGGCGACGCTGCAGTCGCTCGCAGCGCAGCTCGGGTGGCCGATCACCCGCCTGGAGAGCGACCCGGCGCGGGCGCTGGCCCTGGCCCGCGAGCTGGCCGGTCCGGACGGGCTGGCGCTGGCCACCGGCTCGCTCTACCTCATCGCCGACCTGATGCGCCCTGCGGACGGCCGGCGGGCCTCCACCCTGTGAACGACGACGGCCCCTCAGTCCTGCTCATGATCATCGGCGTCGCCGTCATCGTGGCCCTGGTCATCCTCGTGTTCTTCGCCGGGGGCTACCTCTTCGGACGGCAGTACCTGTAGTGCTCCGGATCCGCTCTCTGCTGCTGCTCCTGCTGGTCGCGGCGATCGTGCTGGCGCCGACCGAGCGGGCGGTCGCGGCGCCGGCGTCACCCGACACGGGCTTCCTCGTGACCTCCCGCGGCGAAACGGGGTACGTCGCGCTGGGCGTCTTCGCGCAGCCGCCCGGCGCGACCACCGCGTTCTCCGAACGGGTGGGGGACACGCTCGTCCCGCTCGCGACCGTCCCAGTCGACGCGCGCGGCTTCGCGCCGCTCGAGCGGGCGGTCACGTGGCGCTGCGACCGGCTCGTGCGGAGCTTCGTCGCCACCGTGACGCCCCCGTCGGGGACGCCGCGGACGGCGGACGCGGACATCCGCACGCCGTCCTGCGCCTCCCGCGTGCTGCTGAAGGCCCCGCGGCACGTCGACCGCCGCGGGCTGCTCGTGGTGCGGGTGGTCGACGCGTGGGGTCTCGGCGACCGGACCGTCCGCCTCTGCGTGAGCGGGGCACGACTCGGCCACGGCTGCCGCGAGCTCCCCCTGAGCCCGGACGCCGCCGGCGTGATGCGGCGCTTCCGGCCGCGGGGCGACGGGCAGGTGCGGGTCCTCGCCACGCTCGACGGCCACCGGACGCAGACACGGGTGGCGGTCGGCACGGCGCGGCCGGTCGCGGTGAGGACCGGTCCCGTGCTGCTGACCACGGGCGACTCGACGATCGAGGGCATCGACAGCGTGCTGGACGACGACTTCGGCGCCCTGGCGCGGGTCCGCACGGAGTCGGCGCCGGGGACCCGTCTGAGCGGCGACGGGGAGTCGTCGTGGCTCGCGCGCGCCCGCTCGCAGGTCCGGCGGCTGCGGCCGCGGCTGACCGTGCTGTCGCTGGGCGCGAACGAGAGCTTCGGCAACACGCTGCCGGACGGGCGGACCGTCAACTGCTGCGGCCCAGAGTGGACGGACGAGCTCGCCGCGCGCCAGCGCCGCCTGATCGACATCTACCGCCGCGGCGGCCGCGGCAAGGTCGTCTGGATGCTGCTCCCGGCCCCGTCCTCGGCCGCCAAGGCCGAGACGATCGACGCCGCCAACCGCGCGGTCCTGCAGGCGACGACCGGGGTTCCCGGAGCCTACGTCGTCGACCTGCGGCCGATCTTCAGCCCCGACGGCAGGTTCCACGCGTCCATCGACCGCGACGGCCGGCCGGTCGTGGTGCGGGCGAGCGACGGCGTGCACCTCAGCGCGGCGGGGCAGGCGATCGCCGCCGACGCGGTCCGGGCGCTGATCAGCCGCGAGGGCCTGCTGGACCGCGCGTGACCAAACTGCCTGCAAGCGACCGGGCACCCGGCCGCCGCGCCAGGCTCTAGAGTGCTCCGCTGAATGTTCCAACTCGGCGTCTTCGGCATCAACAACGGCAGCCTCAACACCGCCGTCAAGCTGCTCATCCTCTTCCTGGTGGTCATCTGGCTGGCGCTCGTGTACTACACGTACGCCGACGCCCGCCGGCGCATCGCGGACCCGATGCTCGTGGGCTGCGCGACCCTCGCGAGCTTCTTCCCCTACGTCGGCACGATCATCTACATGATCGTCCGGCCGGCGGAGTACCTGGACGACATCCGCGAGCGCGAGCTGGAGATGCAGGCCGCCGAGGCCCGCATCCAGCGCCTGGACTACTTCCTGTGCCCGCACTGCGACTACCAGGTCGAGAAGGACTTCATCCGGTGTCCCTCGTGCACCCGCAAGCTCAAGGATCCGTGCGTCAACTGCGCGAAGCCCCTGGACCCCGAGTGGCGCCTGTGCCCCTACTGCGAGACCGAGGTCGTGCAGACGACGCCGGGCCCGCGGCGCCGGCGGCGGCGTCGCAGCGAGGAAGACGGCTCGACGGCCCCGCCGTCGGTCGAGGCCTGAGGCTCTCCGCCGGCCTTGCCGGCCGGCCCTCAAGGAATCCCGCGCGTCCGTACCATCCCCACCCTCATGGAACAGACCCTCATCCTCGTCAAGCCTGACGCCTTCGCCCGCGGCCTCACCGGGGAGATCCTCTCCCGGTTCGAGCGCAAGGGCCTGAAGATCACGCAGCTGAAGCTCATCCACACGCCGCGCGAGACGGCGGAGACCCACTACGCCGAGCACAGCGAGCGCCCGTTCTTCGGCGAGCTCGTCGACTTCATCGTCTCCGGCCCGCTCGTGGCCCTGATCCTCGAGGGCCAGGACGCCATCAAGGCCGCGCGCCAGCTCATCGGCGCGACGAACCCGCTCGAAGCCGCCACGGGCTCGATCCGCGGGGACTTCGCGATCGAGATCGGGACGAACATGGTCCACGGCTCGGACTCACCGGAGTCCGCCGCGCGCGAGATCTCCGTGTGGTTCCCCGAGCTCTAGGACCGACGGCATCCGCCACCGAGCACCGTCGCTGCGGGTGGAGCTCGCCGACCTGATCGCCGCGAAGGAGCGGTCCGTCACGGACCCGCTCCTGCTGGCGAGCGCCTCGCCCCAGCGCCGGCAGATCCTCGAGCAGCTCGGCGTGCCCTTCGAGGTGCGCCCCGCCGACGTCCAGGAGGCCGCCGCCGGGGATCCGGAGACGGTCGCGCGCGACAACGCGCTCCTGAAGGCGACGGTCGTCGCCGCGCTCGCGCCCGGCCGGACGGTGCTCGGGGTCGACACGCTCGTCACCATCGACGGCGAGATCTTCGGCAAGCCGCCCACGCCGGAGGCCGCGGCCGCGATGCTCCTCCGGCTGCAGGGCCGCGAGCACGCGGTCCTAAGCGGCATCGCCGTCGTCGACGGCTCCCCGTCCGGGGCGCCGACGGTCCCGCGCGCCGACGTGCAGCGCACCCTCGTCCGCTTCACCCCGCTCAGCACCGCGCAGATCGGCGCCTACGTCGCGACCGGGGAATGGCGCGGCCGGGCCGGCTCGTACGCCATCCAGGGCCGCGGCGCCGCCCTCGTGGACGGCATCCAGGGCGACTACCTGAACGTCGTCGGCCTTCCGGTGCCGGCGCTCCGCCGGCTCCTGCCGGGCCTGCTCGGCGTCTGACGGAGCGTCAACCCGCCGCTGCGCCTGACCCAGGCGTCCCGAGGCGCCGATTTGCAGCGACATACGGCCGTGCAACTCCACCGCCACGGGTCGGTTCGGACGCGGCCACCGCTACAGTGGGCGGCGGACGTTGGCACGCATCCGCTGAGCTGACGTCCCTTTTTCTGCGCGCATGGGCATGTTCTCCTACCTCACCGGCTTCGGCGGCCGCGACATGGCTGTCGATCTCGGCACCGCGAACACGCTCGTGTACGTGCGCGGACGGGGAATCGTCCTGTCCGAGCCGTCGGTCGTCGCGATCGACTCGCGCACGGGGGAGGTCCACGCCGTGGGCATCGAGGCCAAGCGCATGCTCGGCCGCACCCCGGGCACCATCCAGGCCATCCGCCCGCTGAAGGACGGCGTCATCGCCGACTTCGACGTGACGGAGGAGATGCTCCGCCACTTCATCCAGAAGGTCCACCAGAACCGCTTCGCGCATCCTCGCGTCGTGGTCTGCGTCCCCTCCGGCGTGACCGGCGTGGAGAAGCGCGCGGTGGAGGAGGCCTGCCTCTCCGCCGGCGCCCGCCAGGCCTACCTCATCGAGGAGCCGATGGCCGCCGCGATCGGCGCCGGGCTGCCCGTCGGCGAGCCCACCGGCTCCATGGTCGTCGACATCGGCGGCGGCACGAGCGAGGTCGCCGTGATCTCGCTCGGCGGCATCGTCGTCAGCCAGTCGATCCGCGTCGGCGGCGACGAGCTCGAAGACGCGATCATCATCTACTCCAATCGCGAGTACAAGCTCGTCATCGGTCAGCAGTCCGAGGAGGATGTGAAGCTCGAGATCGGCTCCGCCTACCCGATGGAGGAGGAGCTCCAGGCGGAGATCCGCGGCCGCGACATGGTGACCGGCCTGCCGAAGACGATCGTCCTCACCTCCGAGGAGATCCGCCGCGCGAT
>JAOPZU010000374.1 GCA_025963955.1 Solirubrobacterales bacterium | reverse complement strand
CCGGGGGCCGCGGGCGCCGGTGGTGCCGTGGGTGCTGGTGGTGCGGCGGCCGCTGGTGGTGCCGTGGGCGTTGGTGGTGCCGCGGGCGCCGGTGGTGCCGCGGGCGCTGGCGGCGCCCCGTGCGTGGGTGCGGCGTCGTTTTTGTACCGCCCTGGGGGTGCAAAAACGACGCCGCTCCCACCGCCCGGGCCACGGGGGGCCAGAAACGACGCCGACGCTCGCGCCGCCAGCGTTCCCACCAGCACCAGCGCCATCAGCGCGACCGCGGGCATCTCCCACGTCCAGTCGACCGCGCTGTGCACCCCGAAGACGACGAGCGCGGCGGCCGGCCCTGCGGCCAGGCCCGGGTCCTCCCTTTGCACCAGGCGCGCGCACAGCAGCGCACCGCCGAGCAGCGCGGCCAGCAGCAGGGCGCCGACGAGCCCCAGCTCGGCGAGCGTCTCGATCTCCAGCGAGTGGGCGTCGCGCACGCGCTCGCTGATCGTCCGCTCGCGGAGCCACTCCGTGCGGAAGCCGCCGCTGCCCACGCCCTTCAGCGGATGGTCCGCGAAGGCGCGCAGCGCGACGTCCCAGTACTGGTAGCGGTTGGAGCTCGCGTTGGCGAAGCGCTCGGAGGTCGCTCCGAAGCGCGGCCCGTCCGGGCTCTCGTCGCGGGAGACGAGGACGGGGACGACCACGAGCAGGACCACCACCACCCCCGCGGCCGCGCCGGCCCACGACGGCAGCGGCAGCCGGCCAAGGCGCGTGGTCCCGGCCGCCTCCGCCCTCGCGCCCCAGCGCGCGAGCAGCGCCGCCGCGAGCATCACCGCCAGCAGTCCCCCAAGGACGATCGCGCCCTCCGTGTCCCGGTGGGATCCGGCGAGCGTCCGGACCGCGGGGGAGGCCGCGCACGCCAGCGTCGCCGCCACGCCGGCCTCGAGGCAGATCGCCACGCCCCGCAGCTGGCTCCAGGTGGGCGCGAGGACGAGCAGGACGATCAGGCCGGCGACGAGCGCCACCGCCGCCCCGCGGGAGAAGCTCAGGTAGACGCCGGCGGCCAGCGGCGCCGCCGCGGCCGCCGCGAGCATCCGGTGCGGCACGGGCCGCTCCCGATCCCCGGCGATCCGCGCGCAGAGCACCAGGCCCAGCGCGGCGAGCGCGCCCTCGGCGTTCCAGTAGGTCAGCGGCTGCTCCAGACGACCCCCGGCGCTCACCGACGCCGTCTGCGGCACCAGCGCCGGCACGAGTCGCCCCGCGAGCCCGTAGCCGATCACGGCGAACGCGCCGGCCGCGACCCCGAGCTCGACCTGGCGTGCCGTCGCGCGCTCCCGGAAGGTCACGGTCGCGGCCCACACGGCGAGCACGTAGAGCAGCAGGCGCTCGGTGTCGTCGCCCGCCGCGTCCTGCACCGGCGACCACGTCCGGCTCAGCGCGACCCACCCCGTCAGCGCCACCAGACCGCCGAGCAGCAGCCGCGGACCGCGGCCGCACGGGAGCAGCGGGGCGTCCGCCATGAGCGCCAGGAAGCCCGCCGCGAGCGCGGACACGGCGAGGGCGACCAGGCGCGGGCGATCCCCGAAGCCGCCGGAGAAGAAGGCCAGCGCGACCGGGCCGCCCAGGAGCAGCATGCGCAGGGGGAGGAGGCGCATCGACGCGCCAGCGTACTCTCCGCTGCGCGCATGGCTGCATCTGGTCACCCGCCGCCGCCCGCCCGCCTGACGCACCGTCTCCGGGACGGGACGACGGCCATTCTCCTGGTCGTTCTCTCCTACGCGCTCGCGCTTCACCAGCGCACGGGAGAGGAGATCGCGGACACGAAGCTCGCGCTCTACGTCGCGCCCCACCGCTTCCTCCACGACGTCGTCAGCGCGTGGTCCTCGACGAGCGACCTCGGCCACGTGTGGGGCGGCCAGTACAACGGCTACCTGTTCCCGATGGCGCCGTGGTTCGCGGCCGGGGACAGCCTCGGGCTGCCGGTCTGGCTCGTGCACCGGCTGTGGCTCGGGACCCTGCTGGCGCTGGCGGCCCTCGGGGTCCTCGCGCTGCTGCGCGCGCTGGTGGACCGCGGGACGGCCGGCCCCCTGCACGGGGTCGCCGCCGTGCTCTACGTCGTGTGCCCGTACACCGTGGTCATCGTGGACCGCACGAGCATCTCGCTGCTCGCCTACGCCGCGCTGCCGTGGCTGCTGCTGGCGGTGCACCGCGGCCTGCGCGACCCGCGCGGCCTGCGCTGGCCCGCGATCTTCGCCCTGGTCCTCAGCTGCACGGGCGGGGGCGTCAACGCGGCGGTCACCGGCTGGGTGCTGAGCGCCCCGGCGCTGCTGCTGGTCTACGAGGTCCTGTGGGGCGGGGTGGACCGGCGGGACGTGCTGCGCTGGCTGCTGCGCCTGACGCCGATCGCGCTCGTGGTGAACCTCTGGTGGCTGCTCCCGCTGGCGGTCCACAGCCGCTACGGCCTCGACTTCCTCCCCTTCACCGAGCAGCCCGGCACGATCTGGTCGACGTCCTCGCTGACCGAGTCGCTCCGCGGAATGGGGTTCTGGACGAGCTACATCGGCGTCGGTTTCGGCGGGACGCTGCGCCCGTACGCGACGCACGGATCGGTCCTGCTCTTCGACCTGAAGGTCGTCCTTGCCGGACTGCTGATCCCCGCTCTGGTCGTCCTCGGGCTGCGCTGGACCGCCCGCGCCCGCTACGCCCCGTTCTTCGTGCTGCTGATCCTCTTCGGGCTGCTCGTGATGGGCGTCGGCTTCCCGGAGGGGACGCCGCTGCGGCGCGCGTCGACCTTCGCCTACAACCACGTCGCCGTCGTGCAGGTGCTGCGCACCACGTACAAGGCCGGGCCGCTCGTGACGCTCGGGCTGGCGGCACTCGGCGGGATGGCGTTCGCGCGGGCGTGGGCGGCGCTCGTCGCCCGGCCGGTGCTCCTCCGCAGCGGCTTCGCGGTGGCCTGCGCGGCGCTGATCGCGCTCGCCGCCTGGCCGCTGACGCGCGGGACCGCCCCGGACGAGCAGCTGCACGTCGAGGTCCCGGCCCGCTGGACGACGCTCGCCCGCACGCTCCAGACCCGGCCGGACGACACCCGCGCCCTGGTCCTGCCCGGGCAGCTGTTCGCCTCCTACGCCTGGGGCCAGACGATCGACCCGATCCTGCCGTCGCTGACCGACCACCCGGTCGCCACGCGCGGGATCGTGCCCTACGCGGACCGGCGCTCGGTCGAGCTGCAGTGGGCGGTCGACGACCTGGTCTCCCAGGAGCGCCTGGTCCCCGGGCAGCTGCCGGGCCTGCTGGACCTGCTCGGCGTGGGCGACGTCGTCCTCGCGGCGGACGGCGACCGCACCCGCAGCGGCGAGCTCGGCCCACTGGAGGCCGCGAACGCGCTGCGCGGACAGCTGGGGACGAGAACACGCCCTCGCCCGGTGGGCACGCAGACCCGCCTCGCCCGCCCGGCGTCCGGGCGGCTCGCGCCCGCGCGCCGCGTCCCGCTGTTGCAGGACACCCGCGTGCCGACGGGCGGCCTGGTCCGGGCCCTGCCGCGCGGTCGCCTGACGGTGACCGACGGCGGCGCCCGTGCCCTGACCGGCCTGGCCGCCTTCGCGCGGCTGGACCCGTCCACGCCCTACGCCGCCGCGGCGGACCTGACGCCCGCGGCGATCCGCGCCGGAGTGGAGGACGGCGGGGACGTCGTCATCGCCGACGGGGACCGCCGCCAGGCGTTCGTCTCCTCGCGGCTGCGGGGCGGCACGGGCTACGTCCTGCCCGCGACCCGCACGGTGAGCGAGGACGGGACGCTGCTGGATCCGTTCGACGACACGGGGCACGGCGCGGACGCGCAGACCGTCCAGCTGCTGCAGGGGGTCGAGGACGTCGCCGCGCCCTTCAGCCCGCAGGTGACGCAGTTCCCCGAGCACCGGCCGTACGCGGCGCTCGACGGGGACCTGCGCACCTCGTGGCTCGGCGAGCGCCTGCTGCCGATCGAGCGCCGCGTGCTCACGGTGACCCTCGACCGCCCGCAGCGCGTGGACCGGCTGCGGCTGTATCCGGCGGACGACGCCCGCGGCACCGTCACCGCCGTCCGCGTGAACGGCCGGCGCTTCGCGCTGCACCGCGGCTGGAACGCGCTCGCGGTGCGGCTCGGGACGGTCGACCACGTGGAGGTCGCGCTCGCGGCGGTGCGGCGCCCACGCCGGAACTCG
>JAOPZU010000371.1 GCA_025963955.1 Solirubrobacterales bacterium | reverse complement strand
CTCGCGGCCGTCGAGGACGGGGAATACCGCAAAGCGCTGCAGGGGATCGGCATGCGCTCCGTGCTCGTGCTGGCGCTGCGCGGCCGGAACAGGCCCGTGGGCGTGTTGACCCTCGTGACCGCCGACTCGCTGCGCACCTTCGACACGAACACGATCGGGACTGCCGAACAACTCGCCGACCAGGCTGGCCTGGCCGTTGAGAACGCTCGGCTCATCAACGCCCGAAACCAGGCAGGCGAGGCATGAGCTCTGGCGACCGGCAATCCACCCGCGGGGTCGCTTTGCCGCTGTTGCAGCTTGACAGCGCCGAGATTGCGGCGCTGCTGCACGCCTTCTCGGACTACCTGTGGAGAGCCCACCCAGACGGCAGCCTGATGACCGACATGCCGGCGTGGCGGCAGATCACCGGCCAAAGCCCTGAAGACCTGCTGGGCAGCGGGTGGCTCGAAGGCGTGCACCCCGACGACCGCCAACTCGTGATCACCGCCTGGCAGGCGGCCGTCGAAACCGTGTCGGGCTACGACGTGGAGTACCGCATCACCGGCTCCGGCGGCGAGCGCTGGTATCACGCCCGAGCCGCCCCGGTCCTCGATGCTGTCGGTCAGGTGCAGCGATGGATCGGCACCGTCGCTGACATCACAGACCGCCACGACGCTGTGGCCGCCCGAGACCGGTTGCGCGGGGACCTGGACCAGCAGCAGGTGCTTCTCGAGCGCGTTCTGGCCGAAGCGCCTACGGCGATCGCGATCCTCTGGGGGCCCGACCACGAGTACCGCTACTTCAACGCGCGATATCTCGACCTTGTGCCCGCGCGCGAGCTGCAGCCGGGGATGACCGTCTTGTGCGCCTTCCCCGAAGCCAAAGACGTCATCCCCGTGCTCGACGCAGTACGGGCCGGCGATCCGTTTCCCTTCGATGAGCTGAAGGTCCCGTTCGATGGCCCGGGCAGCTACGCCGGCCACCGCTACTACAAAGGAACGTACGCGCCGCTGCTCCAAGACGGCAGTCCCGGCGGGGTGCTTACCGTGGCCACGGAGGTCACACGAGAAGTCCGCATGCGCGAAGACCTCACCGAACGCCTGCGTCACGAGCGTCATGCCGCTGAGCGCCTTCAGCGCGCGCTGCTTCCCGATCACGCGCCGGACATCGACGGGCTCGACATCGCCCTGGCGTACGTGCCCGCCGAGGATGACGTCGGGGTCGGTGGCGACTGGTACGACGTGCTGAATATCGGCGATGGCCGGGTGCTGCTGGTCATCGGCGACGTCTGCGGCCGCGGCTTGGACGCAGCGACGCACATGAGCCAGATGCGAGCGGTCCTGCGCGCCTACGCCTTCGCTGACTCCTCGCCAGGTGCTGTGCTGTCGCGTTGCGCGGAGTACGCCGAGCGCGTCGGACTGGCCGACATCATCACCATCGGCGTAGGCCTGCTCGACCGGAACACCGGCGAGCTGCGCTGGGCCAGCGCCGGACACCCCCCACCCCTGCTGCTGGGCTCCGAGGGACGCTCCCGCTACGCCGAGCAGACCGGAGGGCCGCCAATCGGCTTGGGGCCCTTAGCGTACGACGAGATCGCGGACCATGTGGAGGACGACGGTGCCATCGTGCTCTACACCGACGGAGCCATCGAAGATCGCCGACGCCACATCGACCACGGCCTTGACGGGCTGAAAGCCGCAGCGCCATCCCCGGGGCAGGGTGCCGGAGCCGTGCGCGACGCGCTACTGGCTCATCTACAGCAAGCCGGAGCCGTCAGCGACGACGTCGCCCTCCTGATCGTGCGCCGCACCTGACGGACGAGCGAGCTCGCTTTTTGGGCGGCGCGGCCGCGGAAGCGACCGGCTGTCGTTCACGGGCCGCAAGGAGACGGGACACCGGCTGAGGCCTCACCGGCAGCCCCTTTACACCGAGGTCAAGCGGCTCGAAGACGCGTCGCCGCCGCTGATGCCGGCTCGTGTCGCAGGCTCTCGCGCATGTCTTCCAGCAAGCTGCTGAGCAGTCGGGAGATCTGCATCTGGGAAACACCGAGGCGATCTGCGATCTGCTGCTGCGTGAGGTCCTGCTCAAAGCGCAAGCGGATGATTTCCCGCTCCCGAGCGGATAGTCCGCGGACAGCGGCTTGAGCGAGCAGCCGAGCCTCTGCGCGAGCGTACTCCTCGTCGTCGTGTCCGATGATGCAGTGCAAGCTAAGGTCTGATTCGCCGGCGCCGCCGCCTGCTAGTCCGTCCAGCGATTCATGGGTGTAGTGCCGGCCGCTCTGCCGCGCTTCCAGTACCTGCGGCACGCTCAGGTTTGTCGCGCGAGCGATCTCCTCGACACTCAGACAGCGCTGCAACTCGCAGACGAGCTCTTGCGAGACCTTGCTGATCAAGGCGATGTGCTCCTGCAAGCTGCGCGTCACGCGAAGGGCGCCGCCGTGATCGCGAAAGTGTCGGCGGATCTCGCCCAGGATGTAGGGCACGGCGATCGTCGAGAACGCCAGCCCGCGGTCAACATCGAAGCGGTCAACAGCCTTGATCAAGCCGATAGCGCCGACTTGAACCAGCCATCTTGCTCGATACCCCGCCCCTGGTAGCGGAAGGCGAGGCTGTGCACCAAGCTCATTCCGCTCTCGATCACCCCCTGGCGCGCCGCATAGTCCCCGCGCCGATGAAAACGGATCAACAGCTCGAATTCGGCTTTAGCGGAAAGGCGCGGGGTCGCTGCACAGCTTTCGTCGGGTAGCCCTGTCCAAAGTGCCCTCCGCCGTCCCTTCCGAACCCTCTTGCTGGTCCGGCACCCGCTGCAGGTGCACCCAACGGTTCCCCGACCGTAAGGCGGAGGGTCGACGCGCGTGCTTCCGGCCGGCGCCTCAACCCCATGCCGCTGCGTCCGTCTTCGTCCGCACGCGTCGGTCCGGCGTCGCACGTATTTCCATGCCCTGGACCAGGGCGACGCGACCGGGTTCCTCGGCCAGCTGGCGACAATCAGGGCGTCGGGGAGCAGAACCGCGGCCGCCGTGCCGGCGTCACCGAGACGCTCGCACTCATGGGCACCAGCTCCCCGCTGCGATGGACCGCACCG
>JAOPZU010000354.1 GCA_025963955.1 Solirubrobacterales bacterium | reverse complement strand
GCCGCCGCGACGCCTCCCGGCCGC
Organism: Solirubrobacterales bacterium; assembly: GCA_025963955.1. GTDB lineage: Bacteria > Actinomycetota > Thermoleophilia > Solirubrobacterales > Solirubrobacteraceae > Paraconexibacter. The sequence continues at coordinate 3,322 of JAOPZU010000354.1, read as the reverse complement.
CACGACGGCACCAAGCACGCGACACCCGGGCGCGCCGGCATGACCGCGCTGACCCTCGGCGCGCTGGGCGTCGTCTTCGGTGACATCGGCACGAGCCCGCTCTACGCGGTGCAGACCGTCTTCGCGGCGGACCACGGAGCGGTCAAGGCCACCAGCGGCGACGTCTACGGCGTCCTGTCGCTGATGGTCTGGGCCCTCATCCTGATCGTCTCGGTGAAGTACGTGCTCTTCGTCATGCGCGCGGACAACGAGGGCGAGGGCGGGATCATGGCCCTCATCGCCCAGGTGCAGGAGCTGAGGTTCGCCGACCGGACGCGCACGATGGTCCTCGTCGCGCTCGGCATCTTCGGGGCCGCGCTCTTCTACGGCGACGGGATGATCACCCCCGCCATCTCCGTGCTCTCGGCGGTCGAGGGGTTGAAGGTCGTCTCGCCCGGATTGAAGGACTTCGTCATCCCGATCACGCTCGCGGTGCTGACGATGCTGTTCACGATCCAGCGCTTCGGCACGGGCGTCGTCGGCCGGCTCTTCGGCCCGGTGATGCTGCTGTGGTTCACGGTCCTCGCCGCCGCGGGCCTGACGAAGATCGTCGAGCACCCGGGCATCCTGCGGGTGCTCTCGCCGACCTACGGCGCCGACTTCATCCTCGGACACGGCGGCGTCGCGTTCATCGCGCTCGGGTCGATCGTGCTCGCCGTCACCGGCGCGGAGGCGCTGTTCGCCGACATGGGGCACTTCGGGCGCGCGCCGATCCGCCGCGCGTGGTTCCTCCTCGTCTTCCCCGCGCTCGTGCTGAACTACATGGGGCAGGGCGCGCTGATCCTCGACTCGCCGAGCGCGATCGGCAATCCGTTCTTCCTGCTGATCCCGGACGCCCTGCAGATCCCGATGGTCCTCCTGGCCACGGTGGCGACCGTGATCGCCTCGCAGTCGATGATCTCCGGCGCGTTCGCGGTGACGCGGCAGGCGGTGCAGCTCGGCTTCCTCCCGCGCCTGAGCATCCGCCACACCTCCGAGCACGAGGTCGGCCAGGTCTACGTCCCGGCGATCAACTGGGGCCTGTACGTCGCGGTCGTCCTGATCGTCATCGGCTTCCGGACGTCCGAGCACCTGGCGTCGGCCTACGGCATCGCGGTCACCGGCACCTTCGTCCTGACGACGATCCTCTTCTCCGTCATCGCCGTCTCGAAGTGGGGCCTGTCCCGGCGCCGCGTCGTCCCCGTGGCCGTGGCGATGCTCGTCATCGACCTCAGCTTCTTCTCCGCGAACCTGACCAAGGTCGTCCACGGCGGCTGGCTGCCGCTGCTGATCGCGGCACTCGTCTTCACCGTGCTCATCACCTGGCAGCGGGGCCGGACGATCGTCACCGACAACCGGACCGAGGTGGAGGGGCCGCTGCGCGCGTTCATCGACGAGATCCACGCGCTCGAGCCCCCAATCCACCGCGTCGAGGGGACGGCCGTCTTCCTCAACGCCAACCAGGAGACCACGCCGCTGGCGCTGCGGGCGAACGTGGAGCACAACCACGCCCTGCACGCCTGCACGGTCATCGTCTCGATCCAGACCCTGCGGGTGCCGCACGTGGCCCCCGAGGACCGCATCACGATCGACGACCTCGGCTACGCGGACGACGGCATCACGCACATCACCGCGCGCTTCGGTTTCCAGGACGAGCCGAACATCCCGGCGACGCTGCGCCAGGCGGCGGAGCTCGGGCTGGAGGGCGTCGTCGACGTGAGCGACGCCTCCTACTTCCTGTCGAAGATCACCATCGCGCGGACCCGGGCGCCGGGGATGCGGCAGTGGCGCAAGCGGCTCTTCATGGCGATCTCCCGCAACGCGGCGAGCCCCGTGCAGTACTTCGGGCTGCCGGACGACCGGACGATCAGCATGGGCTCGACCGTCGACGTCTGAGCGGGCGGCGCCTCAGTCCTCCTCGTCCTCGTCCTTGTCCTCCTCTTCGGCAAGGACCACGGCGAGCGGGCGCACGTCCGTGACGTTGTCGATCGGCAGCGGCTCGTAGATGTGGGGGAAGTCACCGAAGCCGTCGGCCGCCGCCTCGACGACGACGCGCAGGCCGTCCGGGTCGACCGTGAGGACGATGACGTCGCCGTGGGATCCCGGGAAGAAGCGCTCCACGACCCCCGGCAGCTGCGCGCGCGAGCAGCAGTGGATGAAGGGGTCGCCCGGCGGGATGGCGTAGACGCCGGAGCCCTGCGCCTCGTTCCAGGGACCGGTGTGGGTCAGGTGCAGGAGCTCGGGCATCGCGGCCGAGGGTACCCACGACGCCGCCCCGTCAACTACAGTTGCCGTTCGCTCACTATGGATGACGACGCGCAGCAGCTCGGCCCCCGCATCGGGGCCGCCCTCCGGACCCATCGCCACGCCCGGGGACTGTCCGTCGCCGACCTCGCGCGGGCGACCGGCCTGTCGAAGACGATCCTCGGGCGGATCGAGAGCGGCGTCGGCAACCCCTCGGTCCAGACCCTGTTCAGCATCGCGCGGGCCCTCGACCTGCCGCTCGGCGCGCTGCTGGAGGAGCCGGCGGCGCCGCGGGTGCGGGCCATCCCGCGTGGCACGGGCGACGCCCTGGCCCTGACCTGCGGCCACGCCTTCGTCCTCCACGCCGACGGGCGGCCGCGGCGCTGCGAGCTCTTCGACCTGGAGCTCGCCGGCGGGCAGGACCACGTCTCCACCGGTCACCTCGCCGGCACCGAGGAGGTCGTCGTCTGCGTCCGCGGCACCCTGCGCTGCGGCCCCGTCGGCGAGGAGGTCGCCCTCAGGGCCGGTGACACGGCGTGGTTCGTCGCCGACGGCCCGCACCGCTACGCCGCGGGCCGGGACGCCCGCGCGCTGAACTGGATCTCCTACCCGGCGGCGGCGCCCGCGTCATGAGGAAGGGGGACCTGCAGCCCGTCCTGGCCGGCGTCGTCACCTCGATTGTCGGCTTCGCCAGCTCGTTCACGGTCGTGCTCACCGGGCTGGCCGCCGTCGGGGCGACGAGCGCGCAGGCGGCCTCCGGCCTACTCGCCCTCTGTCTGGCGATGGGCGTCGTGGCGATCGGGCTCGGCCTGCGGGAGCGCATGCCGGTCAGCGTCGCGTGGTCGACGCCGGGCGCCGCGCTGCTCGCCGGGGTCGGGGTGCCGGGCGGTGGGTGGGCCGCGGCCGTCGGTGCGTTCGTCGTGGCGGGCGGCCTCACCGTGCTGGCCGGGCTCTGGCGCCCGCTGGAGCGGGCGATCGCCGCGATCCCGGGGCCGCTCGCCAGCGCCATGCTCGCCGGGGTCCTGCTCCCGATCTGTGCCGGGCCCGCGCGCGCGGTCGC
>JAOPZU010000351.1 GCA_025963955.1 Solirubrobacterales bacterium | reverse complement strand
GCGACCGCGCGGGCCCGGGCCGCCGTCGTGCCCCCGCCGGATGCGCCGCAGCCCGGCCGCACCCCGGTCGACTGGGGCGACCCGCGGACGGTCACCGAGCTCTTCGCCGGCCACGAGGTGACGGCGGCCTTCGCGGAGTCGAGCATCCCGTTCCGGGCCGCCTCGCCCGACGCCTGGGTCCGCGAGCAGGCCGAGCACCACCCGCTGTGGCTCGGCACCCGCGAGCTGCTCGGCTCCGAGCGCTTCGTCGTCCTCGAGCGCGAGCTCACCGACATCCTCCACGCGGCCAACGAGGACCCGCGGGGCCTGCTCGTCACGAGCCGCTACCTCGTCACGACGATCACCCGCCGCTGAGCGGACCGGCCCGGCCCCACCCGTCACCTATCCTCAAGGGACTCCATGAGCGACCAGTCCCTGATCAGAAACTTCTCCATCATCGCCCACATCGACCACGGGAAGTCCACCCTGGCCGACCGCATCCTGGAGATGACGCACACCGTGGACGCCCGCGGCATGCGCGACCAGGTCCTGGACTCGATGGAGCTCGAGCGCGAGCGCGGCATCACGATCAAGGCGCAGGCCGTCCGCGTCGCCTACACGGCGAAGGACGGGGTCACCTACCAGCTGCACCTCATCGACACCCCGGGGCACGTCGACTTCACCTACGAGGTCAGCCGCTCGCTGGCCGCGTGCGAGGGCGCGCTGCTCGTCGTCGACGCCTCGCAGGGCGTGGAGGCGCAGACCCTCGCCAACACCTACCTGGCGGTCGACGCGGGCCTGGAGATCATCCCGTGCCTGAACAAGCTCGACCTCCCGGGTGCCGAGCCCGAGCGCGTCGCGGGTGAGGTGGCCGACCTGCTCGGCGGCGATCCGGACGACATCAAGCGCATCTCCGGCAAGACCGGGATGGGCGTGGAGGAGGTCCTGGAGGAGCTCGTCCTGCGCGTGCCGGCCCCGGACGGTGACCCGGACGGCGCCCCGCGCGCGGTCATCTTCGACTCCGAGTTCGACCAGTACCGCGGGGTCGTGGCCTACATCCGGGTCGTGGACGGCGTCCTGAAGAAGGGCGACGCCATCCGCGCGATGGCCGCCAAGACCGAGGCGGACATCGACGAGATCGGCTTCTTCACCCCGGCGATGACGGCGACCGACCAGCTGACGGCGGGCGAGGTCGGCTACATCATCACCGGCCTGAAGGACGTCACCCTGCTGCGCGTCGGCGACACGCTGACGACGAAGCACCATGGCGCGACCGAGGCTCTCCCGGGGTACAAGGAGGTCCAGCCGATGGTCTTCTGCGGCCTCTTCCCGATCGACGGGGACGACTACCCGGACCTGCGCGACGCGCTCGAGAAGCTCACGCTCAACGACGCCGCGCTCGACTGGCAACCCGAGACCTCCGACGCGCTCGGCTTCGGCTTCCGCGTCGGCTTCCTCGGCCTGCTGCACATGGACATCGTGCGCGAGCGCCTGGAGCGCGAGTACAACCTCGAGCTCATCGGGACGATGCCGTCCGTCGGCTTCGAGGTCACGCTGACCAACGGCGAGGAGATGCAGGTCCACAACCCGTCGGACTTCCCGGACCCGCAGCGCGTCGACGAGGTCCGCGAGCCGTTCGTCCGGGCGCAGATGCTGATGCCGAAGGAGTACGTCGGCACGGTCATGGAGCTCTGCCAGGAGAAGCGCGGCGAGCACGCCGGCATGCACTACCTGTCGGCCGACCGCGTGAACCTCGAGTACGACCTGCCGCTGGCGGAGATCGTCATGGACTTCTTCGACCAGCTGAAGTCCCGTACCCGCGGCTACGCCTCGCTCGACTACGAGATCACCGGGATGCGCGCGTCCAACCTCGTCCGGCTCGACGTCCTGCTGGGCGGGGACGCCGTCGACGCGCTCAGCATGCTCGTCCACCGGGACAAGGCCTACGCCTTCGGCCGCAACCTGGCCGAGAAGCTGCAGAAGAAGATCCCGCGCCAGCAGTACGACGTGCCGATCCAGGCGGCGATCGGTTCCAACGTGGTCGCCCGCGAGACGGTCAAGGCCTTCCGCAAGGACGTCACCGCCAAGTGCTACGGCGGCGACATCTCCCGCAAGCGCAAGCTCCTGGAGCGGCAGAAGGAGGGCAAGAAGCGGATGAAGCAGGTCGGCCGCGTCGAGGTGCCGCAGGAGGCGTTCCTCGCGGTGCTGGAGCTCGGCGACAAGTAGCTACGGTCCGGGGCATGGACCTCGGACTCAGCGGCAGGGCGTGCGTCGTCACCGGCGCCAGCAGGGGCATCGGGCTGGAGACCGCGCGGCGGCTGACCGAGGCCGGCGCGCAGGTGCTGCTCGTCGGACGGGGCGCCGAGGCGCTCGACGCGGCGGTCCGTCGGGTGGGCGGGGTCGCCTGCGCCGCCGACGTCACCGCTCCGGACGCCGCACGGCGGATCGTCGCCGCCTGCGAGGACGCCTTCGGTGGCGTCGACGTCCTCGTCAACAACGCGGGCACCTCGTACGTCAGGGCGCTCGCGGACCTCGAGGACGAGGACTGGCGCCTGAACCACGAGCTGCACGTCATGGCGCCGATGCGGCTGATGCAGCTCGCGGCGCCGAGGATGGCGGCCCGGGGCTGGGGGAGGATCGTCAACGTCTGCTCCTCGGCCGGCAAGCGGCCCTCGCCGATGAACGCCGCCTACGCGGTCAGCAAGGCCGGGCAGCTCTCGCTCTCGCGCGCCTTCGCCGACGCGTTCGCGAAGGACGGCGTCCTCGTCAACGCGGTCGCTCCCGGCATCACCGCCAGCGAGCTGTGGGTGGGCGACGGCGGCATGGCCGACCAGATCGCCGGGCAGGACGGCGGCACCCGCGAGGAGGCGATCGCCGCGCGCGCCGCCAAGGCACCTCTCGGGCGCATGTCCGAGCCCGGCGAGATCGCCGACGTCATCGCCTTCCTGTGCTCCGACCGGGCCTCGAGCGTCGCGGGCGCCGCGTGGTCGGTCGACGGCGGCGCGGTCGCCACCATCGTCTAGTTGAGGATGTTCACCGCGCGCGCCGCCACGAGCGCGACGGTGACGAACGACGTGATGCTCTGCCCGAGCATCATGAGCTTGGCCGTGGACGTGAACGGCATCGTGTCCGTCGGCGAGAACGCCGTCGCGTTCGTGAACGACAGGTACAGGTAGTCCACGAAGCCGGGCATCCAGCCGGGCGGGGCTGGTGCGCCGTCGTCCATCTGCGGGAAGAAGAAGTCGGGCGGAGCCGACTGCACCTCCTCGGGGTGCGAGCGCAGCACCGGGCCACCGCGGTCGACCTCCCAGTAGAGGACGGCGAAGACGAGCACGGTGGCCAGCCACAACGTTGCGGCCGCGCCGAGCAGCGTCCGGCCGGAGAGGCCGTCCGCGCTGATCAGGTCCCGCACGAGCTCGACGAGCGCCGTGAGGTTGACGAGCGCGACGGCGGCGAT
>JAOPZU010000349.1 GCA_025963955.1 Solirubrobacterales bacterium | reverse complement strand
ACCACGAGCTGTGCCATCCGGCCGACGTGCACGGATCTAAGGCGAGGCAACCGCCACCAAGAGAGGGATGGACCCCTGAGAGGTCGTTGGTCGAACGGCGCAGCTTGTCCGCGCGCCGGCTCGTCGCGAACATCCCCAGACGGTCGCCGCTCCTCGCCGGGGCGGACGGCTGCGTGAAGTACCGCGGAACGTCGCCGGCTCCAGGGGGGGGGGGCGGCGGAGGAGCGACTCGCCCGCAGCACAGAGCCTGGAGGTCCCGATGTACGACAGCAGCCCGAGCGCGCCCGCGCTCCTGGACCCGGGCACCCGCCCCGAGCCGTTCGCGATCGTCTGCGCCCACGACGAGACGTCCTACGTCCTGGCCGTGCACGGGGAGTTCGACCTCGCGGCCGTCGACCGCGCCCATGACGCCTTCGTCCGCGCCCTGCGCAGCCCCGCCCGCGAGATCGTGGTCGACCTCGAGTTCTGCGCCTTCATCGACTCGTCGGGGGTCAGCGCGCTGCTCGCGCTCAACCGACGCGTCAACCGGACCGTCGGCCGGGACCTGCTGATCCTGCCGGGGCCTCCGCCGGTCCAGCGCGTGTTCGCGGTCTGCGACCTCCTCGACGTGCTGCCGTTTCCCGACTGAGCCCCCGGGAACACGCCGGGTCGACATGCCCCGCCCGATGCTTCCCAGCGACGTGACCCGCCGGCGGGGCGTCTTCGACCGCTTCGCCGAGCGCATCAGTGACGCCGTCGCCCGCGCGAGCTTCTTCACGGCCGCCGTGCTGCTCGTCGTGCTGTGGATCCCGACGGTGTTCCTCTTCCGCAGCGTCGACACCTGGCAGCTCGTGCTCAGCACGCTGACCTCGGTGGCCGCCTTCCTGCTGCTCGCGCTCCTGCAGAACTCCGAGCGGCGCAGCGATCAGGCGCTGCACCGCAAGATCGACATGCTCGCCGCGGCGCTCGCGGTGCACCTGCGCGAGGAGCACGGTGACGCCTCGCCGGCCGTGCAGGAGACGGTGAAGGAGCTCGAGGAGGCCGTACGCCTGGAGGAGCGGATCTAGCCGGACTCGCCGAGGAAGCGGAAGTAGACCGCGTACCGCACGGCGCCCGTCCGGTTGACGCCGCCCGAGTGCAGCAGGTCGGGCTGCATCATCACCACGTCGCCGGGATCGGCCTCGACCGGCACCACGTCGGCGCCGGGCTTCACCAGCAGGCCGCCGTTCTCCACACGCCACGGGCTCAGCGGCACGCCCACGATCCGCAGGTAGCGGCGGTCGCCGGCCCAGTCCGGCTCCTGATCGACGTGGAAGGTGATCTCCGGGTCGGGGCCGGTGTGCGGGAACTGCAGCAGGATCTGCGGGTCGCAGCGGGTGCCGGTCCGCCACTTCTCCGGCAGCGCGTCCGCCAGAGCCGTGATCGCCGCGTGCTCGTTGAGGTGCGGGAACCAGTGGGCGCCCCACAGCCAGCTGCCGAGCTCCTGGGCGTCCGCCCCGCGGGAGAGCAGGTCCAGGTGCAGCAGGCGCAGGGCGTCGTCCACCCGCGCCAGGGGCATCGCCCCGCGCGCGATCGCGAACTGCTCCTGGTGGTCATGAACGCTCGCCATGGCTCCATCCTGCCCCGAGAACCGCCCGCGCGACACGTCGCGGCGGCTCAGCGGCGCGTCGCCGCGCGCAGCTCGACCGTCCGGAACGGCTCGGCGTGGTCGTGCTCGGGGTCGCGCTCGCAGACGTAGATCTCGTGGGCGGGGGTGGCGGTGACGCGCATCCCGGCCGAGCGCACCATGGCCTGCACGCAGGCGTCGTCGGCCGCCCACCAGTTGGTGGGGTCGCCCGCCAGACGGCCCTCGATGAAGGCCGCGCGCGGCCAGCCGGGCGCGGTGAGCGCCTCCCGCTCGTCGATCCCCAGGTCGTCCGGAGGATCGGCGGGGGCGGCCCCGGGCATCGTCAGCGTCTGCAGGATCAGCGTGCCGGCGGTCCGCTCGGCGACCAGGTCGAGCGCCAGCAGCGGGTAGCGCAGGTGGTAGAGGACGCCGAGGAAGAGGACGAGGTCGAAGGACTCGGCCACGTCGACCAGGTCGTAGACCTGCATGCGGCGGAAGTCGACGCGGCCGTCCGGGTCCAGCCGCTCCGCCGCCCAGCGTCCCTGCTCCAGGTAGTGCTCGTCCATGTCCACGGCGAGGACGCTGGCGCCGCGGGCGGCGAGCTGGAAGCTGTAGTAGCCGGCGTTGCAGCCGATGTCGAGCGCGCGCCTGCCGCGCAGGTCGGCCGGGATGTGCGGCCCGATCTGCTCCCACTTGAAGGACGGGAAGTCCCCGAGCGGGTGATCGGGCGCGGTCTGGTGGCCGCTCGGCAGGTGGAGGTTGTGGAACCACGGCGCGAGCGCGGCGATCCGCGCGTCGATCTCGTCGCCCGCCCGCGGCTCGCGGCCCATCGACTGCAGGGTCATGAGGCCACCGGCTCCGGCCGCGCGTCACGGAGCGCGGCGACCTCGTCCTCCAGCAGCTGCACCCGCTGGGTGGCCGTGTGCTCAGCCAGGACGCGCGAGCGGGCGCGCTCCCCGATCGCGCGCCGGGTGTCCTCGCCGGTCTCCGCGAGGATCCGCAGGACGTCCTCGGTCGTGTCGGCCAGCAGGATCTCCTGGCCCGGGACGAGGACCTCCTCGATCCCCGGCCAGCGGTCGGAGATGATCGGCACGCCGCAGGCGGCCGCCTCGAAGAGCCGCACACTCGGGGACCAGCCGGCCGTGCGCATCTCCGCGCGCGTGACGTTCAGCGTGAAGCGCTGCGCGGAGTAGAAGGCCGCGTGGTCCGGCGGGGCGAGGTGCTCGATGCGCTCGACGTTCGCGGGCCAGACGAGGTCCTGCGGGTAGCGCGGCCCGGCGACCACGCAGCGAGCGCCGGCCGTGCGTCGCGCGGGCTCCAGCAGCAGCGCGTCGAGCGACGGCTGACGGTCGTCCGAGTAGGTGCCGAGGTAGCCGAGATCCCAGCGCGGGCGCACCGACAGCGGCTGGTGGCCGTCCGGATCGACCAGGCAGTAGAACGCGAGCGCCCGCCGCGCCCCGAGCTCCTGCTCCAGGCGGCGGAGCGTGGGGCCGCCCGTAAAGGAGAGGTACAGGTCGTAGCCCGGGATGAGCGCCGTGGAGAGGTACTCGCACGCACCGCGCTCGAGCAGGCCGAGCGTCACCGGGGTGTCGATGTCGTAGAAGGCGAGCACGCCGCGGGCGGTCTGCTGCACCCAGCTGCCGATCGCGATGCCGTCCGGCACGTAGGAGCCGACGAGCACCAGGTCGGCGTCCCGCACCGCGCCGGCGAAGCGCTCGCCCAGGTCGGGCAGCGAGGCGTACAGGGCCGTCGTCCCCCACGGGGGCACGGGCAGGTCGCGCTGCTCGGCGTACCACGGCACGTCGCGCTCGAGGAACAGCACCTCGTGCCCGCGGGCGTCGAGCTCGCGCACCAGCGCCCGGTAGTTCGTGGCGTGGCCGTTGCCCCACGAGGAGGTGATGGACAGGCCCAGGACGACGATCTTCATGCGGGCCTCCCGGCCAGGTGGGCGGACAGGACCTGCTCCACGAGCTCGCCCCTGCGCTCGTAGGTGTGCGCGGCGAGGACCCGCTCGCGCGCCGCCCGGCCGATGGCGGCCGCACGCTCCGGGTCCAGCTCGCTCAGCAGCGCCGCGACCTCCGCGCCGTCGTGCGCGACGAGGACCTCGCGGCCGGGTTCCAGGAAGTCCTCGATCCCGAGCCAGGCGTCCGTGATGAGGCACGCGCCGGCGCCCGCCGCCTCGAAGACGCGGGTGGCGGGCGACCACCCGTTGGCGGCCATGCTCTCGCGACTGACGTTGAGGACCGCCAGCGGCGTCACGTTGAGCGCGTTGTGGTCCTGCGGGGAGACGTGGCCGAGGTAGCCGAGATTCGGCTGCGTGACCCGGTCGGCCCAGCCGCTGCCGCCGAGCAGGAAGCGGCGCTCCGGGAGCGCCTCGACGGCGCGGAAGAAGAACTCCTCCACGCGTGCCTCCCGGTCCGGCAGCCGGTTGCCCAGGAAGGCGAGGTCCGCCGCGTAGTCCGGGTCCGGGGCGACGGGGTGGTGGGTGGACGGATCCAGCGCGTTGTAGATCGGGACGCAGCGCGCGCCCAGCGCGGCGTAGCGGTCGATGACCGGCTCCCCGCCGCCGTAGCTCAGCACGAGGTCGTACCCCGGGATGAGCGCGCGCAGCGCATCGTCCGGATCGGCCTCCATCGCGCCCAGCGTCGCCGGCGCGTCGACGTCCCAGAAGATCCGCATCGAGCCGCCGGGCAGGTCGAGGACCGCCGCCTCCAGCACGTCGTCGAAGACGCCGACGCCGCTCGTCTTCACGACCACGTCGGCGTCGCGGGCCCGGGCGACGACCGCGCGCACGGCGGCCGCGTCGGTCGGCTCGTAGACGACCACCCGCGCGTACGGCGGGTCCGGGATGTCCCGGTGCTCCTGGCGCTCGTAGGCCCGCGGCTCGTAGAAGGTGACCTCGTGACCGCGCTCGTGCAGCGCGCGGATGATGCCGCGGTAGTAGGTGCAGGCTCCGTTCCAGTACGAGGAGACGAGGCTCGAGCCGAAGAAGGCGATCCGCAGCCCGTCGCTCATCGGGAGACCTCCGTCGCCCGGCCCGCCGCGGGGGTGCTGACGTCCGCCCCCACCTCGCCGCACACCGCGAGCAGCTCGTCCACGCGGTGCGCGCAGGTGTGCCGGCCGGCGATCGTGCGCAGACCCTCCTCGCGCAGGCTCGCGGCGAGCGCCGCGTCCCCGCGGAGCTCGCGCATCGCGGCCTGCATCTGCGCCCCCGTGCGCACCACGAGGTGGTCGGTCCCCGGCCGGAAGAGGTGCTCCGCGTCCTCCCACGGCGCGCTGATCAGCGGGATGCCGCAGGCCAGCGCCTCGAACATGCGGATCGTGGGGATCCCCGGCAGCGCCTCCACGTACGGGCGTCGTGGCACGTGGACGGTCATCCGGTGGCGCGCGAAGAGCTCGGGGGCGCGGTGGTTGGCGACCCAGCCGCGGTAGCGCAGCCCCGAGCGGCGGATTGCGAGCCGTGCCCGCCACGGGTAGCGCACCCCGTGGATGGAGCCCTTCAGGCGCA
>JAOPZU010000301.1 GCA_025963955.1 Solirubrobacterales bacterium | reverse complement strand
GTTGGCCGAGGACTGCAGGACGGGCCAGCTCACCTCGCCCAGCGCGGCGAGCGCCGGCGGCAGGGCGGGCACGCGCAGCCCGAGCGTCTGCGGGTCCGGGCCGCAGGCCAGCGGGAAGCGCTGCGCGGGGTTGGGCAGCAGCAGCGTCACCGCGCCGGGCAGCAGCGCGAGCAGCGCGTCGCGGGTCAGCGGGCCGAGCTCCGGCAGCGCGGCGAGCGCCAGCGACGGCTGGAAGAGCATCACGGCGGCGGGCTTGTCCGGGACGCGCCCCTTGAGCGCGTAGAGACGCCGCACCGCTTCCTTGTCCCCCGGTTCGCAGGCCAGTCCGTAGACCGTGTCGGCGGGGAAGACGGCGACGCCGCCGACCTGCATGCAACGGGCGAAGGTCGCCGCCTGCGCGGCGGTCAGCGGCGCCACAGGAGCACCACGCGGTCGATGCCGGCCAGGTCGGCGTGCACGTCGGTCGCCCAGCCCTCCGGAGCGAGGGCCCGGACCGCCGGCGGCTGCCCCTCCCCCACTTCCAGCGCGACGAACCGCGCGTTCACGGCGGCCGCGGCCGGGATCAGGCGCCGGACCACGTCGAGGCCGTCCGCGCCGGCGTAGAGCGCGTCCGCCGGCTCGTGCTGGGTGATCTCGGGCGCCAGGCGGGCGCCCGCCTCCACGTACGGCGGGTTGCTGAGCACGGCGTCCACCTCGGGGATACGCGCGAGCAGGTCGCCGTGGTGGAAGGTGATGTCCAGGTTCAGACGCCGCGCGTTGGCGTAGGCGACGTGGAGCGCGTCCTCGCTCGTGTCGGTCGCATGGACCTCCAGGTCGGGGCGCTCGTCCTTCAGGGCGAGCGCGACGGCGCCGCTGCCCGTCCCGACGTCGACGACCCGCGCGCCCTGCGGGAGTGTGAGGGCGGCCTCGACCAGGTGCTCGGTCTCCGGCCGGGGGATCAGGACGCGGCGGTCGACGTCGAGGTCGAGCCGCCGGAAGCCCTTCGTCCCGGTGATGTAGGCGACGGGCTCGCGCAGGACCGTCCGGCGGCGGACCGCGTCGCGGAAGGCGTGGGCGGCGGGTCCGGTGACGGGCCGGTCGGCGTCGAGGAAGAGCTGCGTGCGGGTGATCCCGAGCGCGTGCGCGAGCAGGACCTCGGCGTCCAGCCGCGGGGAGGCGACGCGGGCGCCGCGGAGGGCGACGAGCGCGCTGTCGAGCGCCTCGCGGACCGGCACCCCGTGGGAGGCCCGCCCGGATGGCTCGGTCCTCACGCCGTCCCCGCCGCCGCCTGCTGCTCGAGCGCGCGGCGCTTCTCGTCGGCGTTCAGCGCGGCGGTGAACTCGTCGAGCTCGCCCTCCAGGACGGCGTCCAGGTTGTGCGTCGTGAGCTTGATGCGGTGGTCGGTCACGCGGCGCTCGCCGTAGTTGTACGTGCGGATCTTCTCCGCTCGCGCGCCCGTGCCGACCTGGGCCAGGCGCTCGGCGCCGAGGGTCGCCTGCTGCTCGGCGAGAGCCGCCTCGTAGATCCGCGCGCGGAGGATCCGCATGGCCTTCTCGCGGTTCTGCAGCTGGCTCTTCTCGTCCTGCATCGCGACGACGATGCCCGTCGGCCGGTGGGTGATGCGCACCGCCGAGTCCGTGGTGTTGACGGACTGGCCGCCGGGGCCACCCGAGCGGTAGACGTCGATCTGCAGGTCGTTCTGGTCGACGCTGACCTCGACGTCCTCGACTTCGGGGAGCACCGCGACCGTCGCGGTGGAGGTGTGCGTCCGGCCCTGGGACTCGGTCGCCGGGACGCGCTGCACCCGGTGGGTGCCGCCCTCGAACTTGAAGACCGAGTAGGCGCCGTCGCCCTTGATCGCGAAGGTGAACTTGCCGTCGGAGGCGTCCATCGGCTCGACGCCGAACTTCTGTCGCTCGGCGTACTTGGTGAGCATGCGGTAGAGGTCGCCCGCCCACAGGGAGGCCTCGTCGCCGCCGGCTCCGCCCTGGATCTCGACGATGACGTTCTTGTCGTCGTTCGGGTCCCGCTCGACCATCGCCAGGCGGATGCCCTCCTCCACCTCGAGGATCCGGGCGCGGGCGGTGGCGAGCATCTCGCGGACCTCGGGGTCCTCGCCCTCGGCGAGCATCTCCTCGGCGCCCGCCGCGTCGTCGACGGCCCGGCGCCACTCCTTGGCGAGCGCGTCAGCGGGCTCCAGGCGGCGGTACTCGCGTCCGACCTCGGCGTTGCGCACGCGGTCGGAGACCACCGCGGGGTCGACGATGAGGTGCTGCAGCTCGTGGAAACGGGCCTCGATCTGCTCGACGAGTGACTCGATCATGCGTCAGTCCAGTCTAAGGGAGCGCCGTCCGGCGGCCCTTGACCCGACGGGCCGCGAGCGTCGACGGCGTCCGCTCACCGCCAGGCAGGCGCTCAGGCGACGACTTCCACGCCGACAAGGTCGCCCGCCGACGCGTCGTCCGCCTGGCTTTCCAGCACGGCCTCCAGGGCGGCGACGGCGACGGCGAGCTGGTCGAGGTCGGGCTCGCGCGTGGTGAGCTTCTGGAGCTGCAGGCCAGGCCACATGACCACCTGCGCCCAGGGCGCGCTGCGGTGGCGACCGGTCAGCTTGATGATCTCGAAGGAGATGCCGGCGATGAGCGGGACCCCGAGGATCCGCGTGGCCAGCAGCCAGTACCAGGCGGGCCGGCCGACGGGCGCGAACGCGAAGATGGCC
>JAOPZU010000262.1 GCA_025963955.1 Solirubrobacterales bacterium | reverse complement strand
AAGGGCAGCACGAGCCACATGCCGAGCAGGCGGGTGGCGCACAGGTAGAGCATCGAGTCGAAGCCCATGACCTCCAGGGCGTCGATCTCGTCGGAGATCCGCATCGAGCCGAGCTCGGCGACGATGCCCGTGCCGACCTTCGCGGCCATCATGTAGCCGAACGCGTAGGGCGTTACCTCGCGCAGGTCGCAGAGCGCGGTGAACGCGCCGGACACCGAAGGCGCACCGATCTGCCGCGAGGCGTAGGCGCCTTCGATCCCGCACTCCAGGCCGAGGATGAAGACGAGGCCCATGACGATCAGCACCGACCCGGTGACGAGGATGCCGGCCTGGCGCAGCGTCTCCCCGAAGAACTTCATGACGCGCAGGCGGTAGACGTCGCCCATGACGCGCAGCGCGAAGCGCATGAAGGTGCCGAAGGGCTGGGTCGTGCGGGCGCCGACGGCGCGGAAGACGGCCATCCTCAGCGCACCAGGGTGAGCTCGGGGTGGGTCGCCAGCAGCGTCTGGGTGAAGACGTAGTTGAACGCGCCGATGCCCAGGAACGAGATGACGACCGCCTGGTTGACGGCCCGCCCGACGCCCTCGGCGCCGCCCTTGGCCGTCAGGCCCTTGTAGCAGCAGACGATCGCGATGATGGCGCCGAAGAGGATCGTCTTCAGCAGCGAGCCCCACAGCTCCGTGGGCGTCGCGTTCGTGAAGTACGTGGCGAAGAACGGGCCGAGCGGCGCGCCGTTGGTGACCGTGACGAGCATGCCGCCGAAGGTCCCGAAGATCACCGCATACACGTTGAACATGCCCGTGACGAGCATCAGCGCCAGGAAGCGCGGCACGACGAGGTTCTTGATCGGGTCGACGCCGAGGACCTGGAGCGCGTCGAGCTCCTCACGGATCTTGCGCGCGCCCAGGTCGGCCGTGATCGCCGTCCCGGCGACCCCGGCCATGACGATCGCGCACACGAGCGGGGCGAACTCCCGGATCACCGCGACGATGAACAGGCCGCCCAGGCGGTCCAGGGACCCGACGAGGTTCAGGAAGTTCGCCGCCTGGATCCCGGCCGGCCCGTACGTGAAGGCGAACGACGCGACGATCATCGGGAACCAGCAGAGCCGGACCGCGAAGAGGAACTGGGTGACGAACTCCTTGCCGTAGGGGTACGGCGGACGGACCGCGGAGGTCAGCGTCTTGCCCGTCAGGACACCCATCGAGCCGATCGTCTCGATGAACTCCTTCAACGGCAGGAAAGTGCGATCGCCTACGGCGCGCAGCATGCGGTCATGGTCCCCAAAGCGGTGTCTCCCAGGTCACGTCCGGGGCCTCTCCTCCCGGGAGGGACTCCGCGAGGCTACGCTAACGTAGGTTGTCGGCGGAAGGCAAACGGGAACCGTGCCTCAGTACATTTGGCGGCCGTGCTCCTGGCCTCCCGCATCCGCGTCCCCGACGACACCGGTGCCCTCCTGTGGGACCTCGACGGGGTCGTCCTGGACACGCTGAGCATGGAGTACGGCGTCGTCCGCGAGCTGGTCGCCGAGGAGGTCCCTGCGGCGCCCGAAGTCCCGCTGGAGCTGGTCCGCCGCTCCTTCGCCCTCGCGATCCCGGACTTCTGGCGGGCGATCCTGGGCGAGCTCGGGTCCCCGGCCCCGGACGGGCTCGTCGCGCGCCTCACCGACCGGCTGGAACAGGCCCGGGCGACTGGGCACGCCGACGTTCACGCCGGGGTACGCGAGCTGCTCGACGCGGCCCGTGCCGAGGGGCTGCGGGTGGCCGTCGTCTCCAACAACCCGGCGGGGCACGTCGACGAGCTGCTGCGCACCGCCGGCCTGCGCGAGCGCTTCGAGGCGATCGTCGGCAACGACCAGGGGCTGCCCGGCAAGCCGGCCCCGGACATGTATCTCGCCGGCGCGGCCGCCGTCGGCCTGCTCCCCCAGCAGTGCGTGGCGCTCGAGGACTCGCTGCTCGGCGCGCAGGCCGCGCGCGCCGCGGGCTGCGTCGTCGTGGGCGTCGCCACGGGCGCCGCGCGCTTCGCAGAGCTCGAGGCGGCCCCCACGGTCGACGTCGCCTACCGCGCCTTCACGCCGTCCACGGCCGTGCTGCGTCCGGGCGACGTGACCGCGAAGACGCTCGACACCCCGAACGAGTTCGTCAGCCACATGCTCGAGCACATCGCCTGGCGCACCGGCTGCGCGATGACGCTGCAGTGGGAGACCGACGACTGGGACTGGCTCGGCCAGGCCGTCGGCGAGCAGCTGTCGGTCCTGCTGGACGGAGCGGCCAGCGAGAGCCGTGCCCTCGGCCTGATCGACGACGGCAGCTGCGAGGTGACGCTCGAGCGCACGCGCGCGGACGCCGGCCTCGTCGTCTTCACCGGCCACGCTGCGGCGGCAGGGGACACCGACGCCGAACGCCTCCTGGCGATGCGCGTGGAGCAGCTGGCGGACGGGCGCCCGCTGGCGCACGTGCTCGAGGGCCTGGCCCGCGCCTGCGGCCTGAGGATCCGCGTGGAGATCGCGAGCCTCGAGGACCCCCACCACACCTGGGAGGCGATCTTCCGCGCCGTCGGGGTTGCGCTCCGTGGGCTCTCGCGGACGCTGACCGACCACGCCGACGGCACGGGCGTGCACGCCGTCGCCGCAGACGGGGAGCGCGCGGCCAAGGGCTACGGCCTGCGGATCGAGTCGGCCTCGCCCGAGGCCGTCCGCGCGGTCCGCACGACCGCCGAGAGCGTCTGCGTCGCCGACGTGTCGCTCGCGGACGGGCCGCTGACCCTGGAGCTCGCCACCTCGGAGGCCGTGCACTGCGACGGGCTGATCGAGCTCGTCGCTCGCCTGGGCGCGGCGGCCGGGCTCGCGGGCGTCGTCGACTTCTCCGCGCTGGAGCTCAGCTCGAGCCACGTGGTCGCGGAGGACGTGGGCATGACCCTCGGCGCGGCGCTCAAGGAGCTCGCGACCGAGCGGATGAACGCCTTCGGCATCGAGGGCGCCGGCTCGTCCATCCCCGCCGCGGGTGCCGTCCACAACGACCGGGCCCCGATCCGCGTCGGCGTCTCCTGGGAGGGCCGCAAGTTCCTGCAGCTCGTCCCGCTCGGCTGGACCCGCGAGCAGCTGCGGGACCAGCTCATCGGCGGGACCCTCGCCAGCGGGCTGTTCACCGAGGACCTGGACGACTTCCTCGACGGCTTCGTGGGCGGCATGGGCTGCAGCGTCGTGGTCCACTGGGAGCCCGTGGCCGACCTCGACGCCGCCTGGGAGCTCGTCTTCTCGGGGCTCGGCGCGGCGCTGCGGGGGCTGCTGGCCCCGAACCACGCCAAGCGCGCGCTCATCGCCGGCGTCAAGGCGACGCTGGCCTAGCCGCGCTGGCCCGGCGCCCCCTCCCACCCGTACCCCAAACCGATGAACGCTGCCGACAGGAGCACCCCGTGAAGATCTCCCGCCACGACCTCGCCGAACTGGACGAGGCCGGACGCACCGCGCTGCTGGCCCGCGTCCAGCAGGCGGACGCCAGCGACATCGCCGGCGTGGTCGCCGACGTGGTCGAGTCCGTCCGCACGGAGGGCGACGCGGCGCTGGTCCGCTACACCGCGCAGTTCGACGGCGTGGAGCTCGACCCGGCGGCGCTGAAGGTCGGCGAGGCCGAGTTCGACGCGGCGGAGGCCGCCGTCCCCGCCGACGTCAAGGCAGCGATCGAGCTGGCCGTCGCCAACATCCGCCACCACCACGCCGCGCAGCTGCCGAGCGCCGACTGGATGCAGGAGACCTCCCCCGGGGTCATCAGCGGCGAGCGCTACACGCCCATCGCCTCGACCGGGCTCTACGTGCCCCGCGGCAAGGGCTCCTTCCCGTCGGTGATGGCGATGCTGTCGGTGCCCGCCTCGATCGCGGGCGTGCCGGTCATCGCCGTCTGCACCCCGCCCGGCCCGGGCGGCGAGGTCGACGCAGCTTCGCTGTACGCCGCGCGCCTGTCGGGGATCACCGACGTCTACCGCGTCGGCGGCGCCCAGGCGATCGCCGCGCTCGCGTACGGGACGCAGTCGCTGCCGAAGGTCGAGAAGATCGTCGGTCCCGGCAACCGCTACGTCACCTACGCCAAGCGCCTGGTCTACGGCGTGGTGAACCCGGGCCCGCCCGCCGGCCCGTCCGAGGCGATCATCCTGGCGGACGAGACCGCGGACGCCGGCGTCGTCGCCCACGAGCTGCTGGTGGAGGCCGAGCACGGCCCGGACTCGGCGGCCGTCCTGGTGACGACCTCCCACGCCCTGGCCGACGAGGTCAGCGCGCTGCTGCCTGCGCTGGCGCAGGCGCTGCCCGCGCAGCGGCGCGGCTTCGTGGAGACGGTCCTCTCCGGCTTCGGCGGCATCGTCGTCGCGCCGGACCTGGACGCCGCCATCGCCTTCTGCAACGACTGGGCGCCCGAGCACCTGCACGCGATCGTCGAGGACGGCCTCGGCGTCCTGCACCGCCTGACCCACGCGGGCGAGATCCTCTTCGGCGAACACTCGTCCATCGCCTACGGCAACTACGTCATCGGCCTGAACGCGATCCTGCCGACGGGCGGCTTCGCCCGCGGCTACTCGTGCGTCGGCGTGGACGACTTCATCAAGCGCTCGTCATTCGCGTACGTCACCGCGGCGGGCGCGCGCGTCCTCGGGCCGGCGGCGGCCACCCTCGCGGACTACGAGGGCTTCCCGGCCCACGCCGCGGCCGCGCGCCACGCGCTGAAGCGGGCCGGGGGCTGAGGCGGGCCGGCGCTGGGGCGACCGCGGCCATCCTGGGTTGCCGTGGACGTCGCGGAGTGGCAGGATCGTGGCAGACGTCACGATCTTCCACCTAGGAGTTCCGCCATGGAGTCCTCCCCCGCTCGTGTCCTGATCGTCGCCAACCGGACCGCGGCGACCCCCGCCCTGCTGGACGCCGTCAGGCGCCGGGCCGCGGCCGGGCCATGCCGCTTCACCCTGCTGGTGCCGCGAGCCGCCGGCGCGCTGGAGCGGCTCGCCAATCCGGCTGACATCAGCGACGGGGCGGCGGCCGAGGTCCTGGCCACGGCACTGCCGCTCCTCGGCGAGGCCGCCGGGGCGGCCGTCGACGGCCGGATCGGCGATCCCGAGCCCCTGATGGCGATCCAGGACGCCCTCAACCTCGTCGGCTTCGACGAGATCATCCTCTCGACGCTCCCGCACCGGCTCTCCCGCTGGTTGCACCTGGACCTGCCGCACAAGCTCAGCGGGCTCGGGGTGCCGGTGCAGACCGTCGTGGCCGACGACCGCGCCCCCGTGCTGACGTGAGAGGCGAGGCGCCCCTCAGAGACCGGCGGCGAAGCGCTCGAGCGCGTCCGGGTCCGTCCACGCGGGCCCATGCCCGAAGAGCACGCGGGCCGGCCGCAACGCGGCAAGCCGCTTGGCGCTCGCGGTGTTGTCCGCGACGTTCGGCGTGAACTTCGCCGGCGGCGTGTGCAGGCCCTTGACGCTCGTCAGCAGGTGCATGCCGTTGAGCACGTCGCCGCACACCAGGGTGCGGTCGGCCTCGCGCCAGTAGGAGACGTGCCCGGGCGAGTGGCCGGGCGTGTCGAGGACGACGAAGCCCGCGCCGATCTCGTCCCCCTCGACGAGCTCGCGGGCGACGGGGTGCCCCGGGAAGTTGCCGATCCGCTGGGCCAGCGGCGCGAGCGGGCCCGGCAGGCCGCCGGCCATGACCGCGACCCCGGTGCTCGCCGCTTCGGCGTCGCGGGCGCCGGCCCAGTACGGGACGCCGAGCGTCGTCGCGACCTTTCGCGCCCCGCCCGCGTGGTCCAGGTGCGCGTGGGTCAAGGCCAGGGCGCTCACGGCCCGGCCCTGCAGCGCCTTCAGCAGCGCTCCCGCCTGGAAGGTCATGCCGGCGTCCACGAGGACGTCGCCGAGCAGGTAGGCGTTGACGCCGCTGCGAGGCGTGAGGGCGATCGCGTGGACGTCGTCGGCGATCGGTGCGAGGGTCGGCATGCGCAGCACGGTACCGGGCCACGGTCAGGGCCACGACCCACCCGGGGTAGGGTCGGCGGGTGACCGCGACCCTCTACGGCATCCCGCTCTCCCACCCGGTGATCACCGCCCGGCTCGCGCTCGAGCGCAAGGGCGTGCCCTACCGCGAGCGCACGCTCCTGGTCGGCGCGCACCCGCTCCTGCTGGCCGCGGCCGGCTTCCGGCCCACGACGGTCCCGGCCCTGCGCCTGGAGGGGCAGCGGATCCAGGGCACGTTGGCGATCACCCGCGCCCTGGAGGCGGTCGTCCCCGCTCCTCCCCTGTTCCCGGACGAGCCGGCGGCGCGTGCCGCGGTGGAGGCGGCCGAGCGCTGGGGCGAGGAGACCTTCCAGCCGATCCCGCGACGACTCATCCGCCGGACGCTGGTGCTCTCGCACGCGCAGCGGCGCTGGTTCGCCGAGACGGCCATGCCGCTCCCCGCGCCGGACGCGGTCGCTCTCGCGCTCGCGCCCACCGCCCGCCTGTTCGCCCGCCTGGCCCACTCGAGCGCCGGCTCCACCGCCGCCGACCTCGCTGCGCTCGACGAGCACCTGGGCCACGTCGACGGCCTGATCGCGGACGGCGTCATCGGCGGCGGGGAGGTCAACGCCGCCGACTGCCAGATCGCCCCGACGGTCCGCATGCTCCTGGCCTTCGCGGACCTGCGCGACCGGGTGGAGGCCCACGCGCCGGCGACCGCCCTGGCCCGCCGCCTGGTTCCCGACTACCCGGACATCCCGGCGGCGCTGCCGGGCTGAAGGGGCCTGAAACACGAAGAGCCGCCCCGAAGGGCGGCTCTCGCTACAGGTGGAGACTGTGGGAATTGAACCCACGTCCGCAGCCGCGTGGTGGGGGCTTCTACGAGCGTAGCCCGCGCTCTGATCTCGCCGGACGCTCGCCTTGCGGGCTGGGTTGCGTCAAGCCAACCCCCCTAGTGATTTCCCCGGTTCGGCAGAGGTGTTCCTCCCCGGGTGGAGCCGACGTTTTGAACCCAGGTCCCTCGCGGTCGGCGGGCGAGGGCTGAGTCCTCACGCACCTAGAGTGATCTAGGCCGCGAGGGCGTACTCGTGAGAGTCCGCATGTGTGTTTTTTCCGGGGTTTTACGAGGCCACCCGGAACCTCGGCTCGCTACCACCAGCACGTGACCGACCACGTCGAAGCCTGTCGTCCCCGTGTTGATGCACCGCGTCCTACGCCTCCGAGTGTAGCCGCACCGCAGCTCGACGCCTCGCCGGACCCCGACGGGTCGCGAGCTAGGCTGTCCCGCATGAGCCCCACCGCCGTCGAATCCGTCGCCTGGAACCTGGAACCGCTCGTCGACGGGGAGGGCCCCGCCGGCGTCGAGCGCCAGCTCGACGAGGCGCAGCGCCGCGCCGAGGCCTTCGCCGCCGCCCACGTCGGGAAGGTCGCCGCGTTCGACGGGCCGGGGCTGGTCGCCGCGATGGAGGAGCTCGCCGGCATCTCCGACCTGATCGGGCGCGCCTACTCCTACGCCTCGCTGCAGTTCTCGGTCGACACGGCCGATCCGAAGATCGGCGCCCTGATGCAGCGGGTCCAGGAGCGCGCGACGGGCGTGGAGACGACGCTGCAGTTCTTCGAGCTGGAGTGGGCGGCCCTGGACGACGCCCTGGCCGACCAGCTGCTCCAGTCCGACGGCCTCGAGACCAGCCGCCATCATCTGCGCAACGCGCGCCGCTACCGGCCGCACCTGCTCAGCGAGCCGGAGGAGCGCATCCTCACCGAGAAGTCGGTCACGGGCAGCTCGGCGTGGTCGCGCCTGTTCAGCGAGCTGACGAGCGCGATCCAGGTCGACATGCCGGGCGAGGACGCCCCCGTGGCCCTCGACGTCGCGCTGTCGAAGATGTTCGACCCGGACCGCGAGGTCCGCGCGGCCACGCAGCAGGCGGTGACGGACGCGCTCGAGCCCGGCCTGCGCACCCGCGCCTTCATCTTCAACACGCTGCTCGCGGACAAGGCGACGGACGACCGGCTGCGCAACTTCGACAGCTGGCTGTCGGCGCGGAACCTCTCCAACGAGGCCAGCGACGAGTCGGTCCAGGCGCTGATCGACGCGGTCAAGAGCGCCTACGAGCTCCCCCGCCGCTGGTACCGCCTGAAGGCCAGGCTCCTCGGCGTGGACCGCCTCGCGGACTACGACCGGATGGCCGCCGTGGCCACGAGCGACGAGGAGTACACCTGGGACGACGCGCGTGAGCTCGTCGTCTCCTCCTTCCGGGACTTCTCCCCGCTTCTCGGCGACACCGCGCAGGGGTTCTTCGACGGGGACTACATCGACGCGCCCGTCCGGCCCGGCAAGCGTGGCGGGGCGTTCTGCGCCTACGTCACGCCCAGCGCGCACCCGTACGTGCTGCTGAACTGGACCCATCGCCGGCGGGACGTGCTGACGCTCGCGCACGAGCTCGGCCACGGCCTGCACGCAGCGCTTGCCCGGCCGCGCGGCGTCTTCGAGCAGCACACGCCGCTGACCCTCGCGGAGACCGCCAGCGTCTTCGGCGAGACCCTCGTCTTCGGCCGGCTGCTGGAGGAGACGACGGACCCGGCCGACCGCCTGGCGCTGCTGGCGGAGAACATCGAAGGCTCGATTGCGACCGTCTTCCGGCAGGTGGCGATGAACCAGTTCGAGCACGCGGTCCACGTCGCGCGCCGGACCGAGGGCGAGCTGTCGGTCGAGCGGATCGGCGAGCTGTGGACCGGCACCCAGGAGGAGCTGCTGGGGGACGCCGTCGAGGTCACGGACAACTACAGGTCCTGGTGGTCCTACGTCCCGCACTTCATCGGGAGCCCCGGCTACGTCTACGCCTACGCCTACGGCCAGCTGCTGGCCCTGTCGGTCTATGGCCAGTACCTCGCGAAGGGCGAGCCGTTCGTCGAGGACTACGTGGCGATGCTCAGCGCGGGTGGGTCCAAGTCCCCGGAGGAGCTCGCCGCGATCGCCGGCCTGGACCTGACCGACCCGGACTTCTGGAAGAGCGGACTCAAGCTCGTGGAGGCGCAGCTGACGGAGGCCGAGGCGGCCGCCGAGGCCGTCATCGCCGCTCGCTGAGGACGGCACCGCCGCGCTCCGGCGCGGTCGAGGCGGCTCCTACACTGGGAGGATGGACGACCGGGTCTCCACCCCTCCCCCCGGCTGGCTGCCGCCCGCGGCGCCCACGCCGGTCGCCGCGGCGCCCACGCCCGTGTCGCCGGTGCCCGCCCCGGTCTACGAGCCCGCGCCCTCTCCGTCCGCCTTCGGTGAGCCGGAGCGCCCGTGGTGGCGTCGCCTGGGCGGCGCGCTCTTCGCAGCGCTGCTCGTGGTCGTCAAGTTCGGGAAGGTCGCGCTGCTCGCGCTGCCGAAGCTCAAGCTCCTGACGACGTCGGGCTCGATGCTGGTGTCGGTCGCCGCGTACTCGCTGATCTGGGGCTGGTGGTTCGCGCTCGGCTTCGTGATCCTGCTCTTCGTCCACGAGATGGGCCACGTCATCCAGCTGCGCCGGGAGGGCATCGAGGCCAGCGCCCCCGTCTTCATCCCCTTCATGGGCGCCGTCGTCTGGGCGAAGTCCCTCGGCGGCAACGCGCTGGCCGAGGCGCGGGTGGGCCTGGCCGGGCCCGTCCTGGGATCGATCGGCGCGGCGCTGTGCATCCCGCTGGCCGACGTCACCGGCAACGAGATGTTCCGCGCGCTGGCCTTCACCGGTTTCTTCCTGAACCTCTTCAATCTGCTGCCGGTCGTGCCGCTGGACGGGGGCCGCGCGATGGCGGCGATGTCGCCGTGGCTGTGGTTCCTCGGCTTCTTCGGGATCGTCCTGGCGGCCTTCATCGCCCCGAACCCGATCATCATCATCATCGCGGTGTTCGCCGGCCTGGAGACCTACCGGCGCTGGCAGGCGCGCAAGAACGGCGGCGAGGAGGTCAGGGCCTACTACAAGGTCAGCCCGCGAAACCGGCTGCTCGTCGCCGCCGTGTACCTCGGGCTGATCGCGCTGCTGGTCTGGGGGATGGACGCCACCCACCTGGCGCGCGACTTCAGCGACGTCTGAGCCGGGCAGGGCCGCCCGGTGCTCAGCGGTAGGTCTCCCGCAGCTGCCGCTGGACGTCGCGCTCCATGTCCTTCTTCTTGATCGACTCGCGCTTGTCGAAGCGGTCCTTGCCGCGGCCGAGGGCGATCTCGACCTTCGCGCGTGAGCCCTTGAAGTAGACCCGAGTGGGGATCAGGGCGTAGCCCTTCTCCTTCGTCTCGGCGACGAGCTTGTCGATCTCCTTGCGGTTGGCCAGGAGCTTGCGCACGCGCTCGGGCTCGTGGTTCTCGCGAGAGGCAGGGCCGTACGGCGGGATGTGGACGTTGTGCAGGAAGAGCTCGCCCTCGCGGATCAGCGCGTACCCGTCCTTCAACTGGATCGTGCCGGTCCGGATGGCCTTGACCTCGGTGCCCGTCAGCACGATCCCGCACTCGAGCTTGTCGAGGAAGTCGAACCGGAAGGAGGCCTGGCGGTTGCTCGCCACGTCCCCCTCGTTGATCTTGCGCTTGCCGCCCTGGGCCACCGATCCAGCTTAGAGCCACGCCCCGCAACGAGACGGGGCGCCCTCTTCAGGACGCCCCGTGCCGTGGGTGGCAGTGCGCGAGTCCGCCGGTGTGTCGATGTCCTGGGCGGCGTAGGTGTCCCCCCGCGCCGCGCCTGGTCACTGCTCACGCACCCTCTTCATCGGCTGGGAGGGGCCGTCGCTTCGTACGACACGCGTCGACGTCCGTCCGGGCGACCCGCTAGGACAGGTCGAGGTCGACCCGTCCGCGCGGCGCGTCGATGCGGTGCACGCTGACGGTGACCGGGTCCCCGAGGCGGATCGTCTCCTTCGTGCTGGCGCCCGTGAGGATCGTCCCCGCCTCGTTCAGGCCCCACCAGTCGCCGTGCATCCGCCGGACCGGGAGCATGCCCTCGTAGCCGTTGGGGGCCCGCGAGTCCGGGTTGCCGAAGGCCACGAATGCCCCCGCCTCGATGATGCCGACGACCTCCCCGGCGAACGGCCGGCCGGTGCCGCCCGTCCCCTCGAAGAGCTCGCGCTCGAGCAGGAAGCACCGCGCGACGTCGTCCGCGGCCCGCTCGATGCGCATCGCGTCGCGCTCGTTCGCCGAGGTCGTGATCGCGGCCTCGTCCATCGCCCCGGCCCGCGGCTCGTCCTCCCCGCCGCCGATGGCGCTCAGCAGCGCCCGGTGCGCGACAAGGTCCGGGTAGCGCCGGATGGGCGAGGTGAAGTGGCAGTAGTGCGTCAGCCCCAGGCCCGCGTGGCCGTGGTTCTTCGGCGAGTAGCGCGCCTGCTTCAGGGAGCGCAGCAGCAGCGAGGTGAGCGCGCGCCGGCCGTGGCCGGTGCGCCGGACGTGCTCGTCGATGAGCTTCGACGCCTCCACGATCGCGGCGGACGCGGCGTCCGGGGAGATCGTGGCCGGCACCGCCGGCGTCGCGACGTCGAGGGAGGCGAGCTTCTCTACGAGCTGCTCGACCGCGCTGCCCTCCGGGCGCTCGTGGATGCGGTAGAGCGTGGGCGTGCCCCGCTCGGAGAGCAGCCGCGCGACCGCCTCGTTCGTCGCGACCATCAGGTGCTCGATGAGCGTGTGCGACTCGGTCTGGACGCCGACCTTGGCGGAGTCGATGTGCCCGCGGCCGTCGAAGGAGAACTCCGGCTCGGACGACTCGATCGACAACGCGCTGCCCGCCCGGGCCCGGGCGAGCGCGGCCGCCGCGGCCCTTGCCGCGTCCAGCGGCCGGGCCCACGGGTCCTGCGCGCTCTCCTGACCCGCGAAGATCCGGTCCACCCGGTCGTAGTCCAGGCGCTCGTCCGAGCGGATGAAGGACCGCGTGAAGCGCGAGCGAACGACCTGCTGTCCACGCACCTCGAGCTCGGCGGTGACGGCCAGCCGGTCGACGCCGGGCCGCAGCGAGCAGGCGTCGTTGCTGAGCGCGACGGGCAGCATCGGCTCGACCTTCCCGGGGACGTAGACGCTCGTGCCGCGGCGGTAGGCCTCGCGGTCGATGGCCGATCCGGGGCGCACGTACGCGCTGACGTCCGCGATGTGGACCCAGATCCGCCAGTGGTCGGGACCGAGCTCCTCGGCGCTGATGGCGTCGTCGAAGTCCTTGGCGGTGGCGGGGTCGATCGTGAAGGTCGGCAGCGCCCGCAGGTCCTCGCGGTTCGTGCCGCCGATGCGGTCCAGCTGCCCGGCGCGCCCCGCGTCCCGGGCCTCCTCGGCCGCCTTCTCGACGCCGGGCGGGAAGCGCCGAGCGAGGCCGCGGTCGAGCATCAGCGCCTCCAGGACGGCGCTCGCGTTGTCCGGCCGGCCGAGGACGCGGATGACCTTCGGCGCGCCGCGCTCGGAGCGCGGCGTCTGCAGCAGGACCAGGTCGTCCGGGTCGCCGTCCCGGACGCGGTCGACCGCGATGCGCGGACCGCGGCTGAAGAACGGGACGGCGCTCAGCGCACGCCCGCGGCGCTCCAGGCGGCAGACGACGAACTCACCGGCGGCGGCGGGCTCGGCTTCCCGGCTGCGACCGCCGGTGCGCGGCGCGGCGGGCCGCTTCGGGCGGCCTC
>JAOPZU010000219.1 GCA_025963955.1 Solirubrobacterales bacterium | reverse complement strand
GCGCGCCTACGGGACTGGCGGCGCGGGCGGGACCGGCGGCGCCGGTGCCGCCGGTGCGGCGGGCGCCTTCGGGGCCAGGGCCCCGGTCACCGCCCCGCCCAGGTTCCCGAGTGCCTGCGTGAACTCGCTCGGGATGATGAACAGCTTGTTGGCCTCTCCCTTGGCCAGCTGCGGCAGCATCTGCAGGTACTGGTAGCTGAGCAGCGCCTCGTCCGGAGCGCCCTCGTGGATGGCGCGGAAGACGGTGTCGATCGCCTGGGCCTCGCCCTCCGAGCGCAGGATCGCGGACTGCTTGGCGCCCTCCGCCCGCAGGACGGCCGACTGCTTCTCGCCCTCCGCCGTGAGGATCGCCGACTGCTTGACGCCCTCCGCCGTGAGGATGGACGCGCGGCGGTCACGCTCGGCGCGCATCTGCTTCTCCATCGCCTCCTGGATCGAGGCCGGCGGGTCGACCGACTTGATCTCCACACGGTTTATGCGAATGCCCCACTTGCCCGTCGCCTCGTCCAGGACGATGCGCAGCTTGGTGTTGATCTCGTCGCGGGAGGTCAGCGTCTGCTCGAGCGTCAGTCCGCCGATGACGTTCCGCAGTGTCGTGACCGTCAGCTGCTCGATCGCCTGCAGCGGATTGGCGATCTCGTAGGCGGCCGACTTCGGGTCGGTGATCGTGAAGTACAGGACGGTGTCCACGCCGATCGACACGTTGTCCTCGGTGATCACGGGCTGCGGCGGGAAGGCGACGACCTGCTCCCGCAGGTCGATCAGCGGCTTCACCTTGTCGATGAAGGGAACGACGATCGTCAGTCCCGGCGTCAGGGTGCGGCTGTACCGACCCAGGCGCTCGACCACCCCGGCACGGGCCTGCGGGACCACCCGCACCGTCCGCGCCGCGACGTAGATGATGAAGAGCAACAGGACGACGGCGACGATGAGACCGGCCATGGGTGAGTCTCCTTTGGAGTCGGGCGGAAGGGGATCGGAGCCGGCGGGCGGCTAGGAGGACGTCTCGCTGACGAGCGCGGTGGCACCGCGGATCTCGACGACCTGCACGCGGGCGCCGGCCGGGATCGCGTGGTCCTCCACGCTGGCGCGGGCGGTCCAGACCTCGCCGCCGATCTTCACGGTGCCGACGCCCTCCGGGTTGGAGATGTCCTCGAGCACCAGCGCACGCTGGCCGATCAGGGCGTCCACGCCGGTCCGGGCGAGCGGCGGCAGCTCCGTGTGGCGGCGCGCGATCGGGCGCACGAAGACGAACAGGGCGACCGAGGCGACGAGGAGGGTCGCGATGGAGGCGGAGGGAGGACCACCGGCGCCGTCGACCGCCGCGGCCAGCAGGCAGGCGACCGCGAACGGCGCGAGGAAGAAGCTCGTGCCCGCGATCTCCCCGGCTCCGAGGAGCAGACCGGCGATGACGAAGAGCACCCACAGGTCCATGTGGGTCGAGCCTAGCTCAGGGATCGGCGGCCGACGTGTCGTTCCGGTCTCAGGAACGCCTGCCGTCACGCATCAGTCACCGCGGGAGAGCAATGCCGACGCGAAGTCGTCCGCGTCGAACGGGCGCAGGTCCTCGAGCGCCTCGCCGATCCCGATGAGCTTCACGGGGATGCCCGTCTCGGCGGCGATGGCCAGGGCGATGCCGCCCTTTGCGGTGCCGTCGAGCTTCGTCAGGACGATGCCGTCGACCGGGACGGCCTGCGAGAAGAGCTGCGCCTGGCGCAGGCCGTTCTGACCCGTGGTCGAGTCGACCGTCAGCAGCGTCTCGTGCGGCGCCTCCGCCAGCTGCTTGCCGATGACGCGGCGGATCTTGGCCAGCTCCTCCATCAGGTGGTCCTGGTTGTGCAGTCGCCCGGCGGTGTCGACGATGATGACGTCGGCGCCGCTCTCGCGACCGCGGCGGACCGCTTCGAAGGCGACCGAGCCCGGATCGGATCCCTCCGGGCCCTTCACGAGCTCGCAGCCGGCCCGGACCGACCACTGCTCGAGCTGTTCGACGGCCGCGGCCCGGAAGGTGTCCGCGGCACCGAGGACGACGGACAGCCCGAGCTCGCGCTGCAGGTGCCAGGCGAGCTTGCCGATCGTCGTCGTCTTGCCGGTCCCGTTGACCCCCACGACCATGATCACCGTCGGGCCGTGGCTGACGTCGATCCGCCCGTCGCCGACCCGCGCGAGGTCCGCCAGCAGCTCGGTCAGCCGCGCGGAGAGCGCCTCGCCGCCGGTGAGCCCGCCCTCGGTCGCCTCCTGCTCGAGCTGACCGACGACCTTCGCGGTGGTCTGCGCCCCCACGTCGGCCATGATCAGCGCCTCCTCGAGGCGCTCCCACGTGTCCTCGTCGATGTCGCCCTCGAACAGGGTGGCCTGCAGCTCGGCGCCGAGCGCCTCGCGGGTCTTGGCCATGTTCTCGCGCAGCCGCTTGAAGAAGCGGCGCTTCTTCTCCGGCGCGGCGGCCGCGTCCTCGGGGGATCCGGACCCCGCGGCCGGACCGGCGCCGTCGGCGGTGATGAAGAGGTCCTGCCAGTCGCGTGCCATCTGCTGCGCGAAGATACCCGCATGAGCATCGAGATCGAGTTCCGCGCCGCCGCCGTGGACCGCGGCGAGGGGGCGGCGCTCGCCGCTGCGATGGCCGAGGAGATCGCCCGGCTCTACGGCGGTCAGGATCTCAACGGACCCGACATGCCCAAGGCCGGGCCGGCGGAGCTCGGCCCGCCCAGCGGGGCGTTCCTCGTCGGCTGGAACGGGGAGCAGCCCGTCTGCTGCGGCGGGATCAAGCGCCTGCCGGACGGCGCGTGCGAGATCAAGCGCATGTTCGTCGCCCCCGCCGCGCGCGGTCAGGGCGTGGCGCGGCTGCTCCTGCACGCGCTCGAGGAGCTCGCCCGGCGGATGGGCTACGCGGTCGCCCGGCTCGACACCGGTCCCGAGCAGCCGCACGCCCGGCGCCTGTACGAGTCAGAGGGCTACCGCGAGATCGAGAACTTCAACGCCAACCCGGTCGCGACGTACTTCGCCGAGAAGCGCCTGTAGGCCTGCGGGTCACTTCTTCTCGCGGAAGACGAACCACCACAAGGCGAAGATGACCGCGTAGCCGAGCGCGAGCGTCACCGCGACGAAGACCGTCTGGATCGAGCTGCCCGCGGCGAGCGGCAGAAGCCCGCTCACGTGGTCGTGTCCGGCAGGTGACGCCCGACGTGCCCGACGTACATGCCGCGCGGGACGGCGCCCGACCCGTCCGCCACGTGCAGGTAGATCCGCGCGATGAACCCGGCGCCCGACCCCGAGCCGAGCGCGACATGCGGCCCGAGGTCGACCCGCTCGCCGTCGACGGTCGTGGAGTACTCGTGCGGGTGGCGCGAGCGGGCGGTCTCCGAGACGTCGTGCTTGTAGGTCAGCCCGCGCTCGGTCGCCGCCTGCGTGAGCGAGCGGCCGAAGCCGTCCGGGTCGGCGTGCAGGGCGGCGAGCTCGTCGAGGACGTTCAGCGTCTGGAGGATCTCCGCCGGGCGGCGATACGGGCTGTCCTGCGCGGAGGTGAACGCATCGGGCGTGAAGCGCAGCGCGGTCGCGGCGGCGGCGGCACGCTCGACCGCCTCCAGGACGGTGGCGGGGGCCGCCTCGTCGGCGACGGCCTCGTCCTGCGCCGGGGCCGCCTCCGCCAGCAGCGTCGAGAGGCGGTTGATCGTCCGCGCGTCCTGGACGGCCTGCTCGCGCAGCTCCTCGCCCTGGCGCAGCAGGTCCTCGCGGT
>JAOPZU010000215.1 GCA_025963955.1 Solirubrobacterales bacterium | reverse complement strand
GGCCACAGGGCCTGGAGCGCGGTGCCGAGCGTCAGCGCGCACAGCAGCGCCACCGCGATGCCGCCGACGAGCAGCAGGCCGAAGCCACGGACCATCGGCACCGGGCTCAGCAGCAGCACGAGGAAGCCCGCCGCGGTCGCGACGGCCGCCGTGGCCACGGTGGGCGCGCCCACCCGCAGCACCCGGCCGACCGCGGCCTCCACGTCCCCCCTGGCGACCCCGTCCAGCTCCTCCTGCAGCCGCGACTGCAGCTGGATCGCGTAGTCGACGGCCAGGCCGATGAGGACCGGCAGCACTGCGATCGACGCCATCGTCAGCCGCGCGCCGGTCAGCTTCAACAGACCGAAGGTGATGCCCGTCGCGGCAAGGGCGACGACCAGCGGCGCGAGCCGCCGCCGCGCCCGGAAGACGAGCGCCAGCGTCAGCGCCATCACGAGCAGCGCCGCCAGCAGCAGCGTCTCGATCGAGTGGGTGATGGACGTCGTGAGGTCGCTGACGATCACCGGCGCGCCCGTCACGACGTAGCGTCCGGCTGGGTCGCTGAGCTTCCAGTCGGCCATGCCCGCAGCGGCACGGATGTCCGCGATGGCCGTCTTGCGGGCGGCTTCGGAGAGGTCGGGCCGCATCCGGACCTGGATGAGCGCGCTGTCCTTCGTCGGGAAGATGTAGGCGAAGCGCGCCTTCGGCGTGCCCGCCGCCTTCGTGTCGTCGAAGACGAGCTTGGAGACGAAGCCCGCGTCGTTCAACTGGGGGATGCCGGTGATCCCGTACCGCAGCGCGAGCTTGATGGCCGCCTGCACGAACTGCTGCTGGGCGAGCTGCGACGCCTCGGCCGCCACCTGGTCCTGGCGCGCCTTCGTGTACCCGCGGGAGGCGGCGATCTTCCGCGCGGACGCGGCGGCGGCGTCGGCCTGCCGGGCGGCCTCCTGCTGCTGCGTCGTGAACTGCTCCTGGATCTGCGTGACCGACGTGTTGATGAACGTGCCGGGCCCGAAGACGACCTTGGCGGGCTTGGTGCGGCCGAGGCGCGCGCACGGCCCGTCCTTGCCCCCCGGGGGCGCGACCCCCTGGGGGATGTTGCCGCCCAGGCAGCCCTCCAGGCCGATGACCCGCTGCAGGTTGCCCACGTCGAGGACGAGGTTCTTGACCGGCTGCTGGACCAGGACGTAGACCGCGTCCTCGCCGAAGTCGCGGTGGTAGGCCTGCGAGGCCTTGTACGTCTCGGAGGACCGCGAGATGAACGTGTCGTCCGCCGAGGTCGGCTTCAGCCCCAGGGCGAGCAGGCCGCCCGCCAGCGCGAGCGCCAGCACGGCGGCGGCCGTCGCCGCGGGGCGGCGGGCCGCCAGGGACATCACGGCGCCGAGGAAGCGGGTCAGCACGGTCCGGACGACGGTCCGGCGGGGCGGGCGGGCGCCCCGCTCACTTCCCGCCGCGCGCCGCGCGGGCGACGGCGCCGCCCGAGGGCTGCACCTGCGGGAAGGTGGTCGACCGGCCGTTCAGCGTGAACTTGCCCTGCTTCTTGCAGGGCGGCGCCGGCGTCGTGATCGCGGTGCCGCCGGCGGCCGCGCCCCCGACCGAGCCGAGGACCTTGGCGAGCTGGTCGGCCAGGCCGGTGCCGCCGAGCAGCGACGTGATCCCGGTGACCGGCCCGAGCGACGGCAGCGGGCCGCGGCCGCACTGGCGGTTCTCGTAGACCTCGAGGCCGTCCTTGAGCTTGCGGAACATGCCCGGCAGCGCGTACGGGTTGGGGCGGTTGCTGCCCAGCCGCTTGGAGTAGACCGCGAGGTTCTCCAGGTTGATGGGGTTCGTCGTGCGCAGGTAGTGGACCGGGTTCGGGTCGCCGGGCGCCTGGTTCGTGGACTGGGTGGAGGCCACGGTGTTGGCGAAGAAGGAGTTGATCTCGTCCTTGTAGAGCCCGAGGAAGCTGAGGATCGGGTTGAGTTGGCGCAGCGTCGGGTCCAGCTCGCCGAGCACCGGGTGCAGCTGGTCCAGGAACTTCTGCGTCGCGGGCAGCCCCGTCCTGGAGATGCTGATGAGCGGGTCGATGTCGCGGAACAGCGCCTTCAGGTCGGGAGCCAGCGCCGAGAGGTCGACCAGCGTCGGCGAGATCTCGCGCGCCGCCGGCCGCAGCTGGTTGATGAGCGGGTTCGTGGCCTTCGCGAACGTCGTCAGCCGGTCGATCGTCGTCTTCGACTCCTTCTCGAAGGTCGGCAGCGCCCGGAAGGTGTCCTGCAGCTCGGTGTCGCGGCGTGCCGTCGTGGCGAAGACCGTGTTGGAGTTCTGGATCAGCGACGCGAGCTGACCGCGACGCTCGGACAGCGCGGTGAACACCTCGCCCGTGTTGCGCACCAGCCGCCGGACCGCGGCGGACTGCGAGTCGAGGATCTGCAGCAGCGAGTCGGTGTCCTCCGCGAACGGCGCGAGGTTGCCGATCGCGTCGTTGATGTCGCGGCCACGGCCCTTGGTGCCGATGGCCAGCTGCTGCATCCAGGTCTGGAACGCCCGGCGCGTCTTCGGGTCGAAGGCGCGGAAGATCTCGTCGAGCTCCACCGTCGGGGAGATCTGGGCGTTCGGCAGCGTCCCGTTCTCCGGGATCCAGCCGGCCTTCTTGCCGTCACCGGGGGTCAGCTCGACGTAGGTCTCGCCCAGCAGCGTCTTCTGGCGCAGGATCGCCTTGGTGTCCTTCGCGATCGGCGCGTACTTCGGCTCGATCTCCATGACCGTCGTCGCGCGGCCCGTCTTCTTGTCCGGCTCGATCGTCTTGACCTTGCCGACGGAGACGCCCGAGATGCGGACGTCGGCCTCCTTGGCCAGCTGCGTCGCCTCGGCGAACGAGGTCTGGAAGCGATAGCCCTTCGGCTGCAGCGGGACCGGGCCGCCGAAGGCGAGCCACAGGAACAGCAGCAGGCCGAAGCACGACAGCGCGAAGCCGACCATGACGAAGATGCGACCGAAGGTGGGTGCCTGCTTCTGCATCTACTTGCCTGCCGCCGGGATCGTGGGCACGGTGGGGAGCGTCGGCACCGACACGCTGGGCAGCGGCGTGGTGGGCGTCGTGCTGCCGCCCGTCGGCTGCGTGGTCTGCGGGCACACGTCGGACTGCTCGACCGGGTTCAGGAGGCCGACGAGCAGGCCGAGCTGCGGGTTGACCTTCTTCAGCTGGTCCAGCGTGGCCAGGCCGGCGCAGCTGACGACGAGCAGGCCGCGACGGGTGACGCCGTTGGCGTCCGCGTTGCCGAACAGCGTGTTGCCGATGTGGTTGGCCCACGCGGTCCAGAAGAGGTAGCTGTCGTTGCCGTCGCCGGGCTTGTCGTAGGCCAGCTCGTTGAGCAGGTAGTTGACGACCTTGAAGGACTCGGTGAGGTTCGGCGTGAGCTTCGCCAGGTCGGCGGCGGCGGGGCGCAGCGACCGGACGGTCGGCCGCGCGTCCCGCGCGAACGGGCGCAGCTGCGTGCGGATGACCGGCTCGGTCTTCGTCAGGAACGGCCGCGTCGCCTTCAGGGACGGGCCGAGGGCGCGGGCGCCGGGCCGCAGGGCGCCGAGCGTCGGGCCGAGGACGCTGGCGAACCGGTCGGCCTTCTGCAGCCCGGTCTGCGTCGCCTTGAGCGTCGGCGGCAGCTCCTGGAGCGCCTTGCGGAGGTTCGCGTCCTGGGCGGAGAAGGACTTGAAGACCTGGTTCGAGGCGCTGACGAGCTGCGTCAACTCGCGGTCCTTGCCGGCCAGGGCCTCCGAGAGCAGGCGGAAGTTGTGGACGGTGCGCGAGATGTTCCGGCGCCGGACGGCGAGCTTCCGGGTGATGCGCAGCACGTCGCGGCTCGTGGGCTCGAAGCGCTTGAGCGACGCCGACAGCTGACGGCCCTGGCCGCGCAGGCCCTCCCCCGCGCCGCCGATGAGCAGCTGCAGGTACTGGCGGGTGTCGCCGTCAAGGGCCGCGAGGACCTCGTCGAGGTTCACGTTCTCGAGGGTCTGGGAGACCGGGATGGCGGCCTTGCCGCCCTCGGGCAGCTCGCCGCTCGACTTCAGGCCGGGCGAGAGCTCCAGGATCATGTCGTTCAGGCCGGTCTTCGGGCGGACGAGGATCGTCGCGTCCTTGTAGATGGGCGTGAACTTCTTGCGGATCTTCATCGTGACGACGGCCCTGCCGTCCACGAGGTCGACCTTCGAGATCTCGCCGACGGGGACGCCCGCGACGTTGACGGTCTGGCCCTGGCCCGGGGTGATCGACTGCGCGGTCGGCAGCGTCGCCTTGTAGTCGACGAACTCCGAGCCGCCCAGCGGCACCCACGCGGGCAGGTAGAACCGCTGGTGGGCGAGGATGTAGCCGCCGACGACCGCGGCGATCACGGCCAGCCCGATGATGGCGGCGAAGAACGGCGAGTACTCGCGGATCGCGCGCTTCACGGCTTGGCTCCGGTCGAGCGGAAGGGGTTCAGGCGCGAGACGATCTCGTCGGCCAGGGACGAGCCCTTGCCCGCGGGCGGCGTCGCGGCGGCGCCGGCGGGAGCCGGGGACGACCCGGCGGTCGAGCGGCTGGCGGCCTCACGGGCGATCGCCGAACGCGCCGCGGTGGTGGTCGCGGTGCCGCCGTCGGGCGGGCCGACCGTCGCGGCGTTGAGGTCCGGGACCTTCTGGTCCTTGCAAGCCGCGTCCGGGTTGTACGGCGGGCGCTTGCCCGGGTACGCCGGCCGGGTGCCGATGGCCTTGGAGGCCGACTTGCCGAAGAAGGCGTCGCCGACGGCTCCGCCGACCTTGCCGGTGGAGATGGTCTGATCGCCGCCACCGACCGCGAAGCGGACGTACGGGCCGTTGCCGTCGAAGTTCGCGCCCTCGCCGGCGAGGCCGACCATCGCGTACCAGAACTCCTTGTAGTTCTCGGCGGCCACGGAGAGGTCCCCGTCCCTGATCTTGATGTCCCCCGTCGGGAGGATCACCTTCGAGAGGCACTGGGAGGCGTCGTCGAGCTGCGGCAGGAGCTTCACGCCCGTGTCCACG
>JAOPZU010000189.1 GCA_025963955.1 Solirubrobacterales bacterium | reverse complement strand
GGCGCGATGATCCGGTCGTGGACGGCCGTCACGCTCAGGCCGCCCGCAAGCGCTGCGGCCACCGCCTGCTGCGCGCGGACGGGCTCGCCGGCGCGCAGCGCGTCGCCGTACGGCCGCCACGGTGCGGGGGACTGCGTGTCGGTCGACCTCCGGGCGGCGGTGGGAAGGGCGGACCGGCCCGCCGCCGCGGCCGGGAGACCCCGCCGGTGCAGCGCGCTGAACGCCGTGACCACGGTGGGGTCGAAGTGGGACCCGCTCTGCTCGATGACGTAGGCCACGGCACGGTCGACCGGCCAGGCCGCCTTGTACGACCGCTCGTGCGTCAACGCGTCGAAGACGTCGGCGACCGCCACGATGCGTGCGGCCAGAGGGATGGCCGACGCCGCGAGCCCGTTCGGATACCCCTGCCCGTCCCACCGCTCGTGGTGGTTCAGGGCGATCTCCTCGGCCATGGCTCGTACCGGCGAGGTGCCGCCGCGAAGAATGGCCGCGCCGATGAGGGTGTGGCGCTCCACGGCCCGGCGCTCCTGGGCCGTGAGCGGCCCCGGCTTGAGCAGGATCGCGTCGGCGACGCCGATCTTGCCGATGTCGTGCAGCGGCGCGGCCTCCTGCAGGACCTCGAGCTCCGCCTCGCTCAGGCCGAGCTCACGCCCGATCGCCACCGAGCACGACGCGACGCTCGCGGTGTGCTCGAGCATCGTGGCGTCCGGGTGCCGCCCCGCGAGCCGCTGCGGCCGGTCCGGCACGGCGGCGAGGAGCCGCAGGACCGCACCGGTCGCGCGCGCGGCATCGGCCTCGGCGCCGGCGAGGAGGACGACGGGGATGGGGGCTGCCGACGCCACTGCCCAGATCATCGGGCGGGTGCGCCCAGACTGCAGCCCGCGACCGGTTCGTGAAAGGTTTCCGCCCTCGGCGTCCGCCGGCGCACAGACCGGGCGCCGCCCCGCCCTGGGTCTCGACCTGGTCGCAACCGTCTAGGAGAAGCCCCGCCGGTGGGGCACGATGGACCGATGCGCCTTCGCCCCGGGCTCCTGTCGATCGCGGTCCTCGCCGCCGTCCTCGTGCCCGCGGCCGCGACCGCCGACGCGGCCGGCGTGGCGTACATCGAGAACGGTCAGGTGTGGGTGTCCTCCCTGGACGGCCAGGCGAAGGTCCAGCTCAGCCCCACGCCGACCGACCCCCCGGACGAGAAGTGGATCGACGTCGCCCAGGGGGACGGCGGGCAGGTCATCGGGGTGCGCAACGTCCCCGGCCGCCAGGGGCAGTTCGCGACGTTCGCCGTCTGGCAGCCGGACGGCTCGCTCACCGATCAGGGGCCGATGCAGAACATCTCCGGCTACACGATCAACGTGCTGCCGCTGAGCCTCGACATCACCCCGGACGGCAAGTCGATGGTCTACGGGTACTCGAACTCACGCCTGGGCGCGATGGCCCAGTACGAGCTGACCAGCGGCTTCGTCCCGCAGTCCGTGGCCACCCGCACGTCCGGTCAGCCCCTGCAGACCTCCGGCCAGGAGTGGCCCACCCTCGTCGGCCGGCGCGTCGTCAGCATCAGCGGCGGGACGATCACCGTCCAGGACGACGCCACCTCGAACCCCTACGCGGGGACCTTCACGCCGTGGCTGACCGTTCCCGCGCCCTACACGGGACGCCGGACCGACGTAGCGGCCAACGGCCAGGTGGCGGCCATCGAGCTTGACGACGGCAACGCCGAGCGGATCGCGATGCTTCCCGTCACCGGCCTGGGCGGCAGCATCAGCCCCGCCGACCACGACTGCTTCCTCCCGACGGCCGGCAACGGCAAGGAGGTCAGCCTGCTGCAGGACGCCACGAAGGTGGCCTACGTCGACGACGGCGGCGTCAGGGTCGCGCCCGTCACCGACTTCGCCGGCCTCGTCACGGACTGCGCGCCCACCACACCGGTGACGATCGCCGCCGGCGGCCGTCATCCCTCCCTCGGCCCGATCGACGTCGTCGCGATCAAGAACGCGCGCACCCCGCCGCCGCCCAAGCCCACCACGCCCACGACGCCCACGACGCCGACGACACCCACGACGCCCACGACGCCCACGACGCCCACGACGCCGATCACGCCGCCGGCCCCGGTCGTCGCCGTGTCCTCGAGCGCCCAGGCCGCGGCGCTCGGCCGGCCCGCCGGCGTCCCGGTCACCGTGACACTCGCCCGGGCCGGGAAGGTGACGCTCACGCTGACCGTCTCCTCGAAGACCCTCAAGCAGAAGGGCCGGGCCCAGACGATCGTCGTCGCGACGGGCACGTCGGTCGCCCGGGTCGCGGGCCGCCTGACGGTCAGGCTCAAGGCGACCGCGGCGGGCCGCCGGGTGCTCGCCCGGCTCAAGGGCAGGCCCCTGACCCTGCGCATCGGCTTCGGCGGCCGGACGACGACCAAGACCGTGAGGCTCCGCTGAGCGCCGCCGAAAGATCGGTGCTGGACATTCAAGCTACGGCAGCGTAGGTTTGGCCGACCCGATGGCCGGGGCGCCCGCGCGCCGGCCACCACCCCTCCTCGAAGGACGTCCCGTGGCCCTC
>JAOPZU010000164.1 GCA_025963955.1 Solirubrobacterales bacterium | reverse complement strand
GGCGCACCTGGCCCCGCCGCCGCCGCGAACTCGGGCTGACTACTTCAGCGACGTGAAGTTGTAGTCGAGGGCCGTGTAGTACCCGTTGACCGCGCCCTGCACGTCCTTGGACCACACGATGGTCGTGTTGTCCCAGATGAACGGGATGGCCGGGGCCTGGTCGACGATCATCGAGTCGATCTTCGCCCACGCCTTGTAGCGGGCCTCACCCGTCAGGAGCGCCGCGGCGTCCATCGCCTTGTCGATGGCGGGATCCTGGAGCGCGCCCAGGTTGTTGTTGCCACCGTCGGGGTTGTACGAGCTGCCCTTGAACGTCGGCTCGAGCATGGACTGCGGATCGTTGAAGTCCTTGAACCAGCCGGCCGAGCCGCAGATCGCGACCTTCTTCGCGGGCACCTGGCAGTAATCGGTGTACGTCGCGTCCTGGGGGACGGTCCGCAGCGTGATCTTGAAGCCGAGCTTCTCCAGCTGGGCCTTGGCGACCTCGGCCTGGGCCTTGCCCGGGTCCGCGTTCGCGGTGACCATCAGCAGCGGCGCCTTGCCGGTGTACTTGCCCGACGGGTAGCCGGCCTTCTTCATGTACTCCGCGGCCAGGGCCGGGTCGCCCGACGGGTTGGCCAGGAAGTCCTGCCCGGGGCCCTTCTCGCCACCGGCCTCGTCGAAGCCGGGGATGCCCGGCGGGATGAAGTGGGTGCCGGGGATGCCGACGAACTTGCCGCCACGGGCCAGGATGGCCGCGTTGCGGTCGAAGCCGGCCAGGATCGCCTTGCGGACGTTGATGTTGTCCAGCGGCTTGATCTTCTGGTTCAGCGGGAACCAGCGGAAGCCACCGGCGGCCACCTGCTGGAACTGGCCCTTGTACTGCGTCGCGGCGAGCTTCAGCTCGGCGGACGGCGGGTTCGTGTCGATCGCCAGGTGCGAGCCCTTGAGGATCTGCTGCGCCGCGACCGACATGTTCGACTCGTTCGTCGTCAGCTTGATCTCGTCGAGGTACGCGGGCTTGTAGTCCGTGGCCTTGTCCCAGTTCGGGTTGCGGACGAGGTCGATCGACTTGCCGGCCTTGTAGCCGGTCAG
Source organism: Solirubrobacterales bacterium (assembly GCA_025963955.1). Taxonomy (GTDB): domain Bacteria; phylum Actinomycetota; class Thermoleophilia; order Solirubrobacterales; family Solirubrobacteraceae; genus Paraconexibacter. Next base: position 1,522 of record JAOPZU010000164.1, on the reverse strand, counting down.
GTTGCCCTGAGCGTCGTTCTTGACCATGTACGCGCCCGAGGAGACGACGTGCGTGTTGTACGTCGACGGGCTCTTCTTGTCGAACTTGGAGGCGTACTCCTCGGGCACCGGGATCGTGATGGGCATCACGAGCGCCGGGGCGATCGACGGCGCGGCCGCCTTCGAGAGGTTGATCTCGAGCGTGTTGTCGTCGGGGGTCACGAGGCCGCTGATCGGCTTGACGCCGGACGTGGGCTTCGCGGGCGCGCCGGCGATGGCGCTGAAGTAGAAGGTGTACTGACCGCCCACGTTCTTGGAGAACGCGCGCTCGATGGCGTACTTGACGTCCTTCGAGGTGACGGCGCGGTTGACGGGCGGGCCGAACTTGACGCCCGACTTGATCTTGACGGTGATCTTCTTCTTGTCCGGCGAGATGACCGGATCGCCGTCGGCGAGATCGGCGGTCGGGGTGTCCTCGCCCGGCTTGAACGAGTACAGCGGACGGCCGATCGCATAAGCGACCTGGTAGCCACCGGTGTAGTAGGTGTGGCCCGGGTCGAGGTAGTCGACGTCGGAGGCGCCGAGCTGGGAGAGCACGCCACCCTGCTTGCCGGAGGTCGGCGCCGCGGCGGGCGTCCCCTTGGCGGTCGACTTCGTGGTCGAGCTCGAGCTGCTGTCGCTCCCGCAGGCGGCGAGGCCGAGCGCAAGCGCGCTGACCCCTCCGGCGAGGGAGAGACGAATCATGCGACTGGTCATGACTGTCCTTTCGGTGTTGGGGCGGTTGCGCCCCGGTGCGAGACGTACGGCAAGTGCACGGCGGATCCTGCTGCGAACGACATGGTTCCCGGGCCGCTACTTCGCGGTCTTGGAGTTGAGGGCGTCCTGGAGGCCGTCGCCGACGAGGTTGAAGGCGAGGACCGTGATCAGGAGCGCGGCGCCGAGGTACGTCATGTACCACCAGGCGTCCCGGAAGATCGACGACGCGTTGGAGAGCATCGCCCCCCACGAGGCCGTGTCCGTGCTGGCCCCGATCCCGAGGAAGCTGAGCGACGCCTCGTAGAGGATGTTCTGCGGGATCAGGACCGTCGTGTAGACGATGATCGGGGCGACGAGGTTCGGAAGGATCTCCCGGAAGATGATGCGCGCGTCGGAGGCCCCGAGCGACCGGGCGGCGTCGACGAACTCGCGCTCGCGGAGCGAGAGCACCTGGCCTCGGACGATGCGGGCCATGTACGGCCACGACGTGAGGACGATGACGAAGATGACGACGCTCAGGCCGGGCTGGATCGCGCCGCCGAGGCAGCCGTCCCGGCCGGAGCAGGCGACGCCGACGCCGACGGCCAGGACGAGGACCGGGAAGGCGAGCACGAGGTCCATCGTGCGCGTCAGGAGGCTGTCGGCCCAGCCGCGGTAGTAGCCGGCGATGAGCCCGACGCTCACGCCGATGAAGACGGTGAGCGCGGTCGCCGTGAAGGCCGTGATGAGCGAGACGCGCGCGCCGTAGACGACGCGGGAGAAGACGTCGCGCCCGAGCTGATCCACG
>JAOPZU010000162.1 GCA_025963955.1 Solirubrobacterales bacterium | reverse complement strand
CGCGCCCGCCCCGCGACCGCCGCGGGCCGCCTGCCGGTCGGCGCACTCGCGCACGACGCCGCTCAGGCGGAACAGGGCCCGGTCGCCGACGGGCGAGGTCCACGTCCCGATGTCGTTCGTGACGAAGCCGAAGGACAGGCCGCTCTCCGGGTCCGCCCAGCCCCCGGAGCCGCCGAAGCCGTAGTGGCCGAAGGCCTGCCGGGCCGGGGCGCCGGCCATGAACGCGTGGTGGTACCCGAGGCGCCAGCGCATGCTCAGGCCGAGGACGCGGTCGCGCTCGCGGGTCTGCACGCGGCCGGCGTCGTGCACCGTCGCCGCGCTCATGATGCGCCGCCCGGGGCCGGCGGAGCCGCCGTTGGCGAGCGCCGCGTACATGCCGGCGAGCCCGCGCGCCGTGAAGGCGCCGTTGACCGCGGGCATCTGCGTCTCCCAGATCCGCGCCGGGGCCCCGTAGACCAGCTGGTCCAGGCCCGGGAGGACGAGGGCGCGCACGCTCGCGCGCGTGAGCGGGACGTTGCCCCAGATCGGGGTCAGGAAGCGCTCGGTGGCGCCGTAGAGCCGCAGAGCGCTCCCGACGACCTCGGCCGGGGCTGGGGTGCCGGCGCCGCTGGGCGCGCCACCGATGTCCAGCCCGCTCAGCCCGAGGGGCTCGGCGACGAGCTCCCGGACGGCCTCCGCCGGGGGCTTCCCGGTGACCCGGCGCAGGAGCCCGCCGAGCAGCCAGCCGAACGTGTACGCGTGGTATCCCGGCACGCCGGCACCCGACTGGGCGGCCGCCGCGAGGCGCTCCTCCATGAGCTCGGCGTCGAGCGTCTGCGTGGCGTCGCGGGCGAGCGAGCGCACGTCGTGCAGTCCGGCCCGGTGGCTCAGGAGGTCGGCGACGGTCACGTCCGCCTTCCCGTTCGCCGCGAACGCGGGCCAGTAGGTGGCGACGGGCTCGTCGTAGGCGATGGCGCCGCGGTCGGCGAGGACGTGCACGGCCGTGGCGGTGACGCCCTTGGTCGTGGAGAAGGAGAGGGCGGGAGTGTCCGGGGTCCAGGCCCGGCGGCTGGCAGGGTCAGCCCAGCCCGTTCACACGTCGACGAGCGTCTCGGGCCCGCGGCGCACGGTGAGCGCGCCGCCGCGGCCGGGGCCGGCGAGGAAGCCGCCGAAGGCCTCCGCGACGCGCTCGTAGCCGGGGGCGGCGCTGCCGCGCCAGGCGTGCGCGCCCGGGACCGGCCCCTGGGCCGCGAGGCCGAGCAGGCGGAGGGGCGGCCTGACGATCGTCCTCGGCATCCGTGCGAGATCCATAGGGACCCAATGTACGACCCCGGAGTGTGGCCGGATGTGCCGGGTGTCACGGTTTGCACGTGCGTCCGGGCGGGCAGATGCGGCCGCCGCCAGCCCCGTACCCCAGGTGAACTGATTTCACCTGAACCCCGGATCGGGCCCTCGGCAGCTACCATTCCCCTGTTGCTGCGCCCCTCCGGCCGGCAGCCGGCGGCGGCCCGACACCCGGGCCCCGCACGACGAGAGCCTCGAGCACAGGAGCCTGAACATGAGCAGCACCGAAGCGCTGGTCTTCGACGCCATCCGCACCCCGCGCGGCAAGGGCAAGAGCAACGGGTCCCTGCACGGGACCAAGCCGGTCGACCTGGTCGTCGGCCTCATCCACGAGACCCTCGCGCGTCAGGAGAACCTGGATCCTGCGCTCGTCGACGACATCGTCCTCGGTTGCGTCTCCCCGGTCGGCGACCAGGGCGCCGACATCGCGAAGACCGCCGCCATCAAGGCCGGCCTGCCGAACACGGTCGCCGGCGACCAGCTGAACCGCTTCTGCGCCTCCGGCCTGGAGGCCGTCAACATCGCCGCGCAGAAGGTCGCCTCCGGGTGGGAGGACCTCGTCCTCGCCGGCGGCGTGGAGTCCATGTCCCGCGTCCCGATGGGCTCCGACGGCGGCGCCTGGGCGATGGATCCCGAGACGAACTTCAACACCGGCTTCGTGCCGCAGGGCATCGGCGCGGACCTCATCGCGACGATCGAGGGCTGGGACCGCGACGACGTCGACGCGTTCGCCGCCGAGTCGCAGCGCCGCGCCGCTCACGCGCAGCGCGAGGGCTACTTCAAGAACTCCGTCATCCCGGTCAAGGACCTGAACGACCAGGTCGTCCTCGACAACGACGAGTTCATCCGCGAGGGCACGACCGTCGAGTCGCTGGCCAAGCTCAAGCCGTCGTTCGCGGCGATGGGCGAGATGGGCGGCTTCGACGCCGTCGCGCTCCAGAAGTACCACTGGGTCGAGAAGATCAACCACGTCCACCACGCGGGCAACTCGTCCGGCATCGTGGACGGCGCGTCGCTCGTGGCCATCGGCTCGGCCGCGGCCGGCGAGAAGGCGGGCATGAAGCCGAAGGCCCGCATCCTCGCGACCGCCGTCTCGGGTGCCGACCCGACGATCATGCTCACCGGCCCGGCGCCGGCGTCGCTCAAGGCCCTCGAGAAGGCCGGCCTGAAGGCGTCCGACCTGGACCTCATCGAGATCAACGAGGCGTTCGCGGCCGTCGCGCTGCGGCTCATCCGCGACCTCGACATCGACCCGGAGATCACGAACGTCAACGGCGGCTCGATCGCCATGGGCCACCCGCTCGGCGCGACCGGCGGCATGATCCTCGGCACGCTGATCGACGAGCTGCACCGTCGCGGCAAGCGCTACGGCCTGGCGACGCTCTGCGTCGGCGGCGGCATGGGCATCGCGACCGTCGTGGAGGCCATCTAGATGTCCGAGAGCACGACCATCCGGTACGAGAAGGGCGACGACAACATCGTCACCCTCACCCTCGACGACCCGAACCAGAACGCGAACACCATGAACGCGGCGTACATCGCGTCCATGGGCGCGACCGTCGACCGCCTCGAGGCGGAGAAGGACGACATCGCCGGCGTCATCATCGTCTCCGCGAAGAGCACCTTCTTCGCGGGCGGTGACCTGAACGACCTCAAGCAGGTCAAGCCGGAGAACGCCGCGGAGTTCGCGGAGTTCGTCCGCACCGTGAAGGCGCAGCTGCGCCGGCTGGAGACGCTGGGCAAGCCCGTCGTCGCGTGCGTCAATGGCGCCGCGCTCGGTGGTGGCCTGGAGATCACGCTCGCGACGCACCACACCGTCGTGGTGAACGACCCGAAGATCAAGCTCGGTCTGCCCGAGGTGAAGCTCGGCCTGCTGCCCGGTGGCGGCGGCGTCACGCGCATCACGCGCAAGCTCGGCCTCGTGTCCGGCCTGATGGGCGTCCTGCTGCAGGGCCAGGAGCTGCGGCCGGAGAAGGCGCTGGAGCTCAAGGTCGTCGACGAGCTCGTCGACAGCCCGGACGACCTGATCCCCGCCGCGAAGAAGTTCATCGCCGAGAACCCGGAGGCGCAGCAGCCCTGGGACGCGGACAAGAAGTACAAGATCCCGGGCGGCACGCCGTCGCACCCGGCGCTCGCGGCGAACCTGCCGGCGTTCCCGTCCAACCTGCGCAAGCAGCTGAAGGGCGCGAACTACCCGGCGCCGATCGCGATCATGAGCGCCGCCGTCGAGGGCGCCCAGGTCGACATCGACACCGCGTTCGAGATCGAGGGCCGCTACTTCACGTCGCTGGCCACCGGCCAGGTCGCGAAGAACATGATCCAGGCGTTCTTCTTCGACCTGCAGCGGGTGAACGGCAAGCGTGGTCGCGGGGACGACGTGGAGACGTTCACGTCCAAGAAGGTCGTTGTCCTCGGCGCGGGCATGATGGGCGCCGCGATCGCGTACGTGTCGGCCAAGGCCGGCATCGAGGTCGTCCTGAAGGACGTCTCCCTCGAGGCCGCCGAGCGCGGCAAGGGCTACTCGAAGAACATCGTCGACAAGGCCGTCGCGAAGGGCCGCTCGACACAGGAGGCGGCCGACGCGCTGCTCGCCCTGATCCACCCGACCGCGGACGCGGCCGACGCCGACGGCGCCGACCTTGTCATCGAGGCGGTCTTCGAGGACCCGGCCGTCAAGGCGCAGGTCTTCGCGGAGATCGAGCCGCACCTGGCCGAGGGCGCCCTGCTGGGCTCCAACACCTCGACCCTGCCGATCACCGGCCTGGCCGAGGGCGTCTCCCGTCCCGCCGACTTCATCGGGCTGCACTTCTTCTCCCCCGTGGACAAGATGCCGCTGCTGGAGATCATCAAGGGCGAGAAGACGTCGGACGAGACGCTCTACCGCGCGCTCGACTTCGCCAAGCAGATCAAGAAGACGCCGATCGTCGTGAACGACTCGCGCGGCTTCTTCACCTCGCGCGTGATCGGCACGTTCATCAACGAGGGCATCGCGATGCTCACCGAGGGCGTCCCGGCCAACACGATCGAGCAGGCCTCCTCGCAGGCCGGCTACCCCGCGCCCGTGCTGCAGCTGTCGGACGAGCTGAACCTGCAGCTCATGGCGAAGATCCGCAAGGCGTCGAAGGAGGCCGTGGAGGCCGAGGGCGGCACGTGGGAGGACCACCCGGCCTTCGCGGTCATCGACACGATGCTCGAGAAGGAGCGCGCGGGCCGCTTGGCCGGCGCCGGCTTCTACGAGTACGCGGACGGCAAGCGGACCGGGCTGTGGAGCGGGCTGAAGGAGCTGTACCCCGTGAACCCGGACCCGGCCTCGATTTCGCTCAAGGACCTGGAGGAGCGCATGCTCTTCGCCGAGGCCCTGGAGACGGTCAAGTGCGTGGACGAGGGCGTGATCCCGTCGGTCGCCGACGCCAACATCGGCTCGATCTTCGGGATCGGTTTCCCGGCCTGGTCGGGCGGCGTGCTGCAGTACATCAACGGGTACGACGGCGGCGTGGCGGGCTTCGTGGCCCGCTCGCGCGAGCTGGCCGAGCAGTTCGGCGCGCGCTTCGAGCCGCCGGCGTCCCTGGTCGCCAAGGCCGAGGCCGGCGAGATCTACTCCGACGAGCAGGTCGCCGCCGCGGTCTAGGCCCCGCCTGCCGTCGTCGGTCGTCGTGCCCGAGGGCCCCGCAACGCGGGGCCCTCGGCCGTTCTACGAGGTCGTGTCCGCCCCCGCGCCCTTGAGCAGCGTCTCGAGGTCCTGCGCGCC
>JAOPZU010000112.1 GCA_025963955.1 Solirubrobacterales bacterium | reverse complement strand
CGCGCCGGGATGCCCAGCGCGTCGTACGCCGCACGAGCGGCGTCGAAGCGGGCGCGCGAGTCGAAGGTCGGCGCCGTGAACGTCGGTCCGGCGAACGCGGCCAGCGAGGTCAGGGGCGCGGAGGCCGCGATGAGTCCGAGCCGCCGGAGCACGTCCGCGGCCACCGCGGGCGCGGCCTCCTGCGACACCTCGTGCGCGAGCTCGACGCAGATCGTGACGCGGCCGTCGACGGCCGCCCCGCGCGTGATGCGGAAGGCGCGGACGTCCGGGTCCAGGACGTGGACGAAGGGCGGCACGGCGGCGGCGTCCGCTGCGGCGACGTCGACCCAGGCCAGGACGGACGTCACGCGCTCGGGCCGGTAGGCGACTCCAGCGGCGGCGAACAGCTCACCAGGCGCCAGCGCGAGCACGGGCCGCTCCAGGCTGACGGTCGGCTCGCCGACCGGGGTCAGCAGCACCGTGTCGCCCGGACCGGCCGCGAGCTGCGCGACGCCGTCGATCCGGCGCACCGTGACCTGGCGCGCGGCCTCCAGGCGGGCGACCAGGCGCGTGACGATCTCCCCCGGGCCACCGGGCTCGACGGTGTGGAAGGGTCGGCGCGGGCGGAACGTCACGGCGCTCCCGCCGCCCTGCGCCAGCTGCCGGACGGTCGTCGGGTGGAAGAGCGGGAGCCACAGCTTCCGACGCAGCGCGGCGGGGACGTCGTCGCCGCCGGCCGCGCGGACCTTGCGCGCGAGGGCGTCGACGAGCAGGTCGTGGAGCAGCGCACCGTGGTGGGCGCGCGAGGCGTCGCTCAGCGACGTGGTCCAGAGCGCGTCCCCGCCGCCGGGACCGAGCAGGCCGGGGCCGTCCTGCGGGACCTGCCGCAGGACCTGCGCCGCCTGTTCCGGCGTCAGCTCCAGGCGCGCGAGGTCGGTGCCCAGCAGGACCTCGTCCACGAGCCGCCCGCCGAGCCACATCCGCGCCGGGCCGAGCGGGACGACGGCCGCGTCCCCGACCAGCGCGCGCACGTAGGCGTCGACCCGGGCGACGAATGGCCGGTGGCCGGCGCCGGCAGCGTCGTACAGCTCCAGCGGCGGCGGCTCGCCGGCGCCCTCGTAGTGCAGCTCGAGCACCCGGATCCCCCGCTCCAGGCGCCGGCCGTCGACCGTCAGCGGGGCGAAGCCGCCGCCGACGCCGCGGCGGGGCAGCAGCAGCTCCACCGGACCGCCCCGCCGGGCCAGCGCGTCCGCGGCGACGAGCGCGGCCACGGTGCCGCCGACGACCGTGGTCATCAGGCGTCCCGCTCGTCGACGAAGATGAGGTAGTTGATCGCGCCGTGCTGCGGGAGCAGGCGCGCGAGGCGGTCGAAGCCCTCGATGACGTCGTCGTCGAGGTCGGCCATCTGCGCGTTCGTGAGCGGCTTGACGATGACGCCCTCCCGGTGCACGCAGGTCAGGCCGGCCTCGCGGCCGAGCTGCTCCAGGCGCTCGTCGTCGAAGATCTCGACGGTCTGGAAGCGCTCGCCCCTGTCCGAGCGGGCGGCGAGGTCCTTGATCAGGCCCATCTCCCGGGCGACGAGCCGGTGCAGCGAGCGCGGGTTGGTCAGCGACACGTGGAGCAGGCCGCCCGGCGCGAGCTGCTCGCGGCAGTGCTCGAGGAACGCGGCCGGATCCGGGAGCTCGTTGACGAGGTGCGCGGCCACGACGTGCTGGAAGGGCCCGGGCGGGCGCCAGTCGAAGATCGAGCCGTGGTGGATGGTGGCGGCCTCCAGGTTCCGGGCCCGCGCGCGCTCGACGTACTCCGGCGAGCGCTCGAGGGCGTCGACGGTGACGCGGCCGGTGCCGGTCAGGATCGACGTCATCAGCCCCGTGGCGCAGCCGAACTCGAGGACCCGGTCGCCCGGCCGGAACCAGCGGCGGATCCGCCGCCCCGTCGCGTGGGTGAAGTGGCGGTCGAAGTCCGTGTCCGGGTCGTAGAGCGCGGAGTAGTCGCGGGTGAGCGTCATGGCAGGTCCTTCGTCAGGGTGAGGCGGTGGCCGGTCTGGGCGCCGACGGACCGCTTGAAGTGGATGAGGCCGGTGTTCGGGGTGCCGTCGGGCTCGGAGGAGATCCCGAGGTCCAGGACACGCGAGCCACGCGCGAGCGCGTCGGCCACCAGGTGGTGGGCCAGCAGGTTCATGGGCGAGCGGCCACCGGCCCCCGGACCGGCGTCGCCCCAGGCCGCGAGCAGCTCGACCCCGGACGCGACGGCGTAGACGACCGCGGCGGCGAGCGGTTGCCCGTCGAGGTGCAGCAGGCGACCGTGGATCCGGCCGGGAAACGCGGTGCGCAGGCGGTCGAGGTACGCGGGCGCGAGCCACGGCGGACGGACCTTGGCCAGGCGCGCGCCGTCGACGATCGCGTGGACCGTGTGCCACGCCTCGCTCCCGGCGACCTCGACGTGGGCGTAGCCCGCCTCCAGGTCCCGTCGCAGCGCCCACCGGCGCTTCTTCGGCAGCGCGGCGAGGTGGTCCTCCGGGTGGGTCGTCGTCTCGAGGTCGATGTGCTGGTTGACCGCGGTGTGGGCGACCGTGAAGCCCGCGGCCAGCAGGGCGGTCTCGAGCGCGGCGTGCTGCGCGCCGTGGGCCGCCGGCCGCGCGCGGACCTCGAGGCGGCGGACGCCGTGATGATCGTGCAGCTGCGTCACGAGGTCGTCGATGAGTGGTGCGAGCGCCGTGGGCGACGTCGACGCGGCCGGCGTCAGGTCGAGGCCGCCGAAGGGCGCCGAGGCCCCGCACACCAGACGGCCGGTGGCGCGATCGAGGCGGCCGCAGAGCGAGCCGAGGAGTCGCCCGTCGACTTGATGGTCGACGCGGACGTGGCGCTCGCCCGGCGCGAGGTTCAGCGCGTGGAAGGCGGGGGCGCTGAACAGCGCGAGGTGGGTGTCGGTCCGGTCGGCCGCCAGGACGGTCATCTGCCCTGGTGGATCGGCCGTCACAGGCCCGGATTGAGCGCGGGCCGCCGCCGCGGGGATTGCCCGAGCCAGGCCGAGGGCATATCCCGGGGATGATCATCGCCGGCGTCCTCGTCATCTGCGTCGTCCTCGCCCTGCTGGCCTTCCTGATGCCGCGGCTCTCCCGTCACCCGCAGCGCGGCGTCTCCAAGACCCTCGGCGGCGCGGCGAACGCCGCCGGCTCGGCGCCCGGGCCGATCGGGCGCTTCCTGCGCAAGCCGTTCGACACCTCGAACCGCGCCGCGAACAAGAGCGCCGGCAAGGGGCGCGAGGCGCGGGACAAGCTGCCGCTGTAGCGGCGGAGCGGCTACGGCCTGACGAGCACCTTGATCGCTTCGCGGTCGTCCATCGCCCGGTACCCCGCGGGGACGCCGTCCAGGTCGACGGTCGAGTCGAACACGCGGCCGGGGTTCACGCGGCCCTCGAGGATGTCGGGCAGCAGCTCCTCGATGTAGGCGCGCGCCGGGGCCACGCCGCCGCCGATCGTGATGTTGTGGGAGAACGCCGGACGATTGCCGGGGATGGCGGGGGTCTGCGGCACGCCGACGCGGCCGACGGCGCCGCCGGGGCGCGCGATCCGCATCGCGGTGAGGAAGCTCTCCTCCAGGCCGACGCACTCCAGGACGCTGTGCGCGCCGTGGCCGCCGGTGAGCTCGCGCACCCGGTCGGCGGCCTCGTCGCCGCGCTCGGCGACCACGTCGGTGGCGCCGAACTCACGCGCGATGTCGGTCCGGTCCTGATGACGGCCGAGGATGATGATCTGCTCCGCGCCCAGGCGCTTGGCCGCAAGCACGCCGCACAGGCCGACGGCGCCATCCCCGACGACCGCGACGATGCGGCCGGGCGCGACCCGCGCGCCCAGCGCGGCGTGGTGACCGGTGCCGTAGACGTCGGAGAGCGTCAGCAGCGAGGGCATCAGCGCGTCGTCCTCCCCCACCGGCAGCACGAACAGCGTGCCGTCGGCGTGCGGGACGCGGACGGCCTCGCCCTGACCGCCGTCGACGTCCCCGGTCCCCCAGAAGCCGCCGTTCACGCACGAGGTCTGCAGGCCCTCCGCGCAGAACTCGCAGCTGCCGTCCGAGAAGGCGAAGGGCGCGACCACGACGTCGCCCTTCTTCACCGTGCTGACCTCCGAGCCGGTCTCCTCGACGACGCCGATGAACTCGTGGCCCATCCGCTGGCCCTGCTCCGCGGCGGGCTTGGACTTGTACGGCCACAGGTCGCTGCCGCAGATGCAGGCGCGCGTCACGCGGACCACGGCGTCGGTGGGCTTGACGATCCGGGCGTCCGGGACGTCCTCGATCCGGACGTCGCCGGCGGCGTACATGACGGTTGCGCGCATGCGCCGAACGTAGCAACGGGGCGCGGGACGGACCCGGGCGCGCCGGGAGCGCCACACTGTCCCCATGAAAAAGCTCGCCTTCATCACGGTCGACGACTCCGACTACGAGGACCGCTTCTGGAACATCCTGGTCGAGACGGGCCTGGATCCCGAGGAGTTCGAAGCCCTCGAGTACTTCTCCTACCTGCCCTTCTTCGTCCTCGCCGGGGCGTCCGTGGAGACCCACCTGCACATCCACGGGGATCACTTCCACTTCCAGGGCGTGACCCTCAGCGTCCCCGACGAGCTCGAGGAGGCCTTCTACGAGGTGCTTCCGCAGATCCTGCAGCAGCTCATCGACGGCGAGACGGAGGACGGGGAGGAAGAGGAGGAGGCTTAGGTCCGGCTGAACGGCAACGCGGCCGTCAGCCACGTCACGAGCTCCTGCGGGTTGCGGCTCTGGGTCACGACCTCGCCGGGGCCGGTGATGTCGTAGACGAGGTTCTCGCCGGACTTCGCCGACTGGACGATGCCGCCGGCGGCGGCGCGGCGGGCCGCGACCGTGATGCCCTCGGTGTAGGAGACGAGGTGGCCGGAGTCGACGGTGATCGACTCGCCGGCGGCGAGCGTGACGACGTCGCGAGCGCCGTAGCAGGAGCAGACGAGCGTCCCGGTCCCGGTGATGTGGATGAGGAAGCCGCCCTCCCCGCCCGCGAGGTTGCCGAAGCCGCCCCACTTGGTGTCGAGCTCGAGGCCGTCCGAGGAGGCCAGGAACGAGCCGCGCGTGACGATGTAGGTCCCCGACACCTCGATCGCGTAGGCGTCGCCGGGCAGGCGCGGGGCGACGTCGACCCAGCCGCCCTCGCCCGGCGCGGTGTAGTTGGAGACGAACAGCGACTCGCCGCCGAGCACGCTCCGCTTCAGCGACTTCATCAGCCCGCCCTGCATCTTCGCCTCCAGCGCGACCCCGGTCGAGTGGGCGGACATCGCGCCGGACTCCACCCTGACCTTCTCGCCGCCGGCGAGGTTCAGGCGGGCGACCGCGAAGGACGGGCTGTGACGGACGTCGACTCTCATGTTCGCGAGGTTACCTCGGGGAAGACCCCTTGGTGGCGCAGTCGGTCGCGCAGGTCGGCGAAGCGGAGCGTCTCGTAGACGATGAGCGCGATGAGCAGGACCGCGAGGACGCCGAGCGTGGCCACCGCCTCGACGTGCCGCGCGAGCGGGACGAACGCGGCGAGCACGAGCGCCGCGAGCAGGCGGTGGCTGCTGAAGCGGTGCACGTTGCGCCAGCGGAAGGCGACGTGGGCGAGCAGGTAGAGCGCCACGCCGCCGAGCATCGCCGCCGCCGGGACGAGCTCCAGCGGGTCGGCCACGTGCTGCAGCGTCTTCTTCAGCCCGAGGGCGAGCAGGACGATGCCGGCGATCATCGGGAAGTGCAGGTAGGAGAAGGAGTCGCGCGCGATCTCGTTGCGCTCCCGGCCGGGCGCCGCGTTGTGCAGGCGGCGCTCGGCGACGAGCGCCACCACGTCGAAGTACAGCCACCACATCGCCGCCACGACCGCGATGCCGAGGACCGCGGCCAGGACCTCGCCCCCGCCGATCACGAGCCCCTCCACCCCCACGCCGATCGCGACGATCGACTCGCCGAGGGCGATGATGATCATCAGCCCGTGACGCTCGGCGAAGTGGCGCGGCACGATCTTCCAGCCCTCGGCCCCGAAGAAGTACGGCCCCGCCATGTCGAGCAGGATCGCCGTCAGCCACAGCGCCCCCTGCAGGTGCCCATCAGCGAGGGACGCGCCGCCGATCAGCGCGCAGCCGATGAGCGTGCTGACGGCCAGGCCGAGGACCGAGCTGCGCAGCTGCGCGTCCCCCCGGCTGGCGGCCATGAACAGGACGATGTGCATCGCCCGCACGAACCCGTACCCGGCGGCGAAGAGCAGGCCGTCGTCGTCGAAGGCCTCCGGGATGCACAGCGCGATGACGAGCAGCCCGGCCATCGCGCCGAACATCGCGATCCGGACGACGCCCTCCTCGGGATCGATGACGCTCGTCAGCCACGCGTAGCCGACCCACGTCCACCACATGACGCCGAGGATCAGCAGCCCCTTCGCCAGGCCCTCCCAGGTGGGCTCCCGCGCCATCAGCGCGGTGCACTGCGTGAGGGCGAGGACGAGCACGAGGTCGAAGAACAGCTCGAGCGACTTGACGCTCTCGTCCTCGTCGCGGAGCGTCGTGGTGACGGACGGCGGCCTGCGGACGGACGGGCTCATGCGCGCCATTGTCCCCCAGCGACCGGTCCCGCCGGTCGCGCGGAGCCGGTAGCGTCGGCCCATGCGCCAGCTGACGAGCCTCGACGCCCAGGTCCTCGCGCTCGAGACGCCCCGCCAGAGCGGCCACGTCGGCGGGGTCGCGATCCTCGACCCCAGCACGCGCGAGTCCGGCGTGTTGACCGGCGCGCACGTGCAGGAGCTGATCGCCGAGCGCCTGCCGCTGCTGCCGCCGCTGCGCTGGCGCCTGCACGAGGTCCCGCTCGGCCTCGACTATCCCTACTGGGTCGACGACCCCCACTTCGATCTCGACTTCCACGTGCGCGAGCTCGCGCTGCCCTCCCCCGGAAGCGACGAGCAGCTCGCCGAGCAGGTGGCGCGGATCGTCGCGCGCCCCTTGGACCGCGCGCGGCCGCTGTGGGAGCTGTACCTCATCAGCGGCCTGGAGTCCGGGCACGTCGCGCTGCTCAGCAAGATCCACCACGCCCTCGTGGACGGGATGTCGGGCGCGGAGATCATGGGCCTGCTGCTCGACCTCTCCCCCGAGGGACGGGAGCTGCCGCCGCCGCGCCGCTGGGCGGACGACGAGGCCGTCCCCGGGCAGCTCGGGATGCTCGCCCGCGGCCTGCTCGGCCTGCCGCGCTACCCCGTGCGCGCGGCGCGGGCGCTGCCCTCGGCGGTCCCGAACATCATGGACACGCCGTTCGCGACGCTGCCCGGGGCACGCGCGGTCGGCCGCGTCGCGAAGGGCATCGAGCGGCGCCTGACCGGCCAGGAGGGGGTCGTCCACGCCCGCGGCTACCTCCCCGCGCCGAAGACCTCCTTCAACGGCCGCGTCTGTGCCCACCGCCGCTTCGTCTTCGGGCAGCTGCCGCTCGACGAGGTCAAGGCGGTCAAGAACGCCCACGGCTGCACGGTCAACGACGTCGTGGTGACGCTCTGCGCGAGCGCGGTGCGTCGCTGGCTCCTCGAGCACGGGGAGCTGCCGGACGGACCGCTCGTCGCGCAGATCCCCGTGTCGGTCCGCACCCAGAAGCAGATCGGGACGTTCGGCAACCGCATCATGCTCATGAGCGCGCCGCTGTACACCGACGAGGCGGACCCGGTGACGCGGCTGCGGCGCACGCACGACGCGCTCGCCGGGATGAAGGAGCGCCACCGGGCGCTGCCGGCCGGCCTGATGCAGGACGCGAACGACTTCATCCCGCCCGCGGTCTTCTCCCGCGCGGCGAAGCTCACCTTCCGCCTGGCCACGAGCCGCCCGGGCCGGCCGACCTGGAACCTCGTCATCTCGAACGTCCCGGGGCCGCCGATCCCGCTGTACCTCGCTGGGGCGCAGCTCGTCGCGAACTACCCGGTGTCGGTGATCACGGACGGCATGGGGCTCAACATCACGGTGATGAGCTACTGCGGCCACCTCGACGTCGGCATCGTCGCCGACCGCGAGCAGATGCCCGACGCGAGCCGCCTGATGGGCTGGCTGCGCGAGGCCCTGGACGAGCTGCTCGCGGCCGGTCAGGCCGGGACGATCAACGACAGCACGTTGCCGGCGGGGTCCGTGAACCAGGCGATCAAGGGGCCGCCGCCGCGGAAGACGCCGCGCTCGTCGATCGCGTCCGCCATCGGCGAGCCGGGGTAGCGCTCGAAGGTGACGCCGCGGGCCGCCAGCTCGTCGACGGCCGCCTCGATGTCCTCGACCGGGAAGTTCAGGACGGTGTACTGCGCCGGGACGTGATCGGGGCCCTTGGGGTAGACGATCGTGGGGCGCTTCCCGCCGTCGAGCTGGAGCGTCAGGATGCCGTGCTCCTCGGTGACCTCGAGGCCGAGGACACCGGAGTAGAACGCGTGCGCGGCCGCGACGTCGTCCGTCGAGAAGCCGCTGAAGGCCGGGCTGGTGGCGAGGGTCATGTCAGGAGGGACGGCCGCGGCGGGCGCGACTCATCGCTTGAGGGCGACGCGCACCGTGCGGCTGAGCACGGGCTTCTTGGTGCGCGGATCGATCCACGCCAGGCGGACGGTCCCCGCGGCGGGGATCCGCACCTGCTTGTCGACCACGCCGCGGCCGCTGCGAGTCCTCGTCGACAGGAGCGTCTTGTAGCCCTTCGCGCCCGTGCGGCGCAGCTGCACCCGGACGGTCTGCCGGCCCAGGCGGCTCGCCGGCCGGACGAGGCCCCAGACTCGCAGCCGCCCGCCGCGGCGCACGCTGGCCGCGGGCAGGTGCAGGGTCAGCTCGTAGGAGGCGAAGGACGGCTTGCGCCGGCCGCCGAGGAACTGCAGCCCGGTCTGGAAGGTCGCGCCGTAGCCCTCGCTCACGCCGTTGCGGCCCGGGCGCGGCGCGTCGTCGGTCAGCAGGAACTGGGTGAGCGTCCGGACGGCCGGGTTCGTCGAGGCGAGGAACTGGGACTCGGCCAGGTACCTGGCCTGCGTGGCGAGGCTGACCCCGAGCGGGTTCGGCGGGTTCGTGTTGAAGCCGAACTCGGTGAGATACAGCGGCAGGCCGTTCGCGCGGTTGTAGGCCGCGAAGATCTGGCGCAGCGCGAGGCTGAGCCGCGGCAGGTTCGCGATCGTCACGTAGTCCGGGTCGGTCGGGCGCTTGGACGGCGACGCGGTCAGCTCGTAGGGGTGGTGCGCGTACCCGGTCGCCGCGAACAGCCCCGGGTGGGCGTCCGCGAAGGCGGCGCTCCCGGCGTCGTCCTGGGGGCAGTCGCGGATCGCCGCGTCCTCCCCGCGGAGCGGCTTGAGCGCGTCGTCGAGGCAGTAGACCTGCCGCAGGAAGCGCAGCGGCTTCATCGCGCGTGTGGTCCCCTGGACGTTGAGCCCCTTCGGCGCGGTCTCGCCGATGAGGAACGTGTCGCCGCCGTGGCCCGACGCCTGCAGGCCGCGGTAGGCGGCGTCGACGAGACGGCGGTAGAGGTGCGGGGCGGCCTCGACCATGCTGCCGTCGGTCGCTCCGGGCCGGGCGATCCACTGCGGCGTCAGCCACCCGGGCTGGTTCGGCTCGTTCCAGACGGAGAAGTACGCCACCCGGGGCAGCGCCCCGCCCTCGAGGACCGGGGGCTGCGGCTCGGGCGCCGGGCAGCTGCGGCTCAGCTCGCACAGCGGCGGCCGCGCCGGCTGCGGCGTGCTGCCGCCCGCGGCGCCGTAGGTCCCGCTGTAGCGGGTGCCGACCGCCTGGACGAACTGCGCGAACTCGTCCGGATCGGGCTGGAAGGTGTTCGCGATGTCCTCGCGGGGCGCGTCACCCGTCGCCCACAGCGGCGCGGGTGAGGTGATGTTGAAGTTGACGGCGAGGCCGCGGGCGGTCGCCAGGCGGACGAGCTGGTCGTAGCGGTCCCACGCGTGCTCGGGGTAGGCCGCCGGGTTGGACGCGGTGAAGTCCGGGCGCACCTGCTTGTCCGCTGCCGGCGCGACGGTCGCCCAGAAGACCGACACGCGGACGCGGTCCACGCCGAGCGTGACGAGCTTGTCCAGCGTGCGCGCCGTGCCCGCGGGGGTGTTGAAGATCAGCGAGTTGTCGTCCTGCAGCATCGACTCCTGCGTGACCGCGGCCGGAGCGAGGGCCGGGACGGCGGCGAACGCGACGGCGATGGACGACAGGGCAAGCGCCCAGGTACGACGCAGGTGACCCATGGGCGGCCACGCTACCGGCCGCCCGTGGCCCCGTGCGCCGCCCTGTCAGTACCCCGGCGTGCAGAGCTGCTGCGCGCTCTCGCGATCCCCGTCGAGCTTCGTCTGCGCCTTGGCCTGCCGGGCCTTGGCCGACTTCACGGCCTTGGTGGCCGTCGTGACGCGCTTCTTCGCGCTGGTCTTGGCCTTCTTCGTCCTGGCCTTCTTCTGCGCCGTCTTCGCGCGCTTGAGCGTCGCGTTCGCCTTCGTGACGGCGGCCTTGTCCTTCGTGAGCGCGGTGCGGTCCTTCTTGACCTGCGCGGTCGCGCTGTCGCACGCCGCCTGGTCGACGGTCTGCGCGACGGCGGTGGCGGTCCCGGCCGCCCCGGCACCGGTCAGGGCAGCGAAGATGAGCCCGCTGCGGATGAGTCCTCTCATGCGTGCCTCCCAGGGCATTCGGTTGGCGCGAGCGTACCGCGGCCCTCCCCCAAGCGGGGGGACATCGTGCGTGCGGTCACCGTCTGGCGGTCGGGGCGTGGTGTCCTGGGGGCCATGGCGATCCTCCTCACCGGCGCAACGGGCTTTCTCGGCATGGAGCTCGTGGCGCGGGCCGTGCAGGCGGACGCGCACGACCTCGTGTGCGTGATCCGGGCCGACGACGACGCCCACGCCGCGCGCCGCCTCGACGACACGCTCGCGACCCTCTTCGGGGACGAGGTGCCGGCGGCCGCGGCGCGCC
>JAOPZU010000103.1 GCA_025963955.1 Solirubrobacterales bacterium | reverse complement strand
CCGCGCGGCGTGGTCGGGGTGCAGCATCAGCGCCTGCGGCGAGCCGTCGTCGACCACCACCACCTCGGCCGCCGCGGCGCCCTGCGCGAGCACCGCGTCGAGGGTCTCCGCCAGGTACGGCGCGAAGCCATGCACGGGGATGAGGACGCCGGCGCGCATGCCCCCGCGACCCTACCGGCGGCGCCCGGTCCTCAGGCCGGGAGCTCGCCCGCCGCGAGCGGCACGCCCACCGGCAGGACGATCGGCGGGGCCGTCTGGCCCACCGCCGCCGGCCGCGCTCGCCGCGAGTAGCGCATCGCCGGGCGCTCCACCAGCACGTGCAGCACCTGGGCCGCGGCCATGATCGCCGGGAGCGTCACGACGAGCGCCACCAGCAGGCGGCGCGACGTCGACGGCTGCCCGGCGCCGACCTCGTGCAGCGCCCAGAAGACGATGCCGTGCACCAGGAAGATCGAGTACGACCGCTCCCCGACCCAGGCCACGACGGGGCCGCGCAGCGGCCGCCACACCGCGCCGCCGCGGAACTGCCGCACGACGACGGCGCCCAGGATGCAGCCACCGGACAGCGTGCCCAGGTACAGGCGCAGGCTGTCCCCCTCCGGCGCGAGGTGCGGCGTGCGCCAGACGAGGAACAGGCCGACGCCGGCCAGCACGGCGGAGCTGGCCCGCGGCAGCCGCTCCCAGTGCGCGCGATCCGGGTACCGCACGACGAGGACCGCGAGCAGCACGCCCGGCAGGAACGCGCGCAGCCCGCCGAGGGGGGACTGGCTGACCGGCGTCACCGGGTCCAGCCCGGCGTGCTCCAGCGCGGCCCCGACCACTGCGACCGCGAGGACCACCAGCACCGCGATCCGGCCGCCCCGGCGGAACCGCCGGACCGCCCATGCGCACGCGAACGCCACAGGCACGAGCACCGCGTAGAAGAGCATCTCCACGTCGACCGACCAGGCGTGGTCGACGAGGCCGGCGACCTGCCCGTGCTCGTAGACCTGCGCGAAGCCGAACAACGCCAGGACCTGCGCGTGGGTCGCCCCTTGGGTGCCGTACACCACGAGGATGACCACCGCGGCCGTCCAGAAGGCCGGGACGATGCGGCCGACCCGGTGCCGCGCGTACCGGCGGACGGACGGGAACGGCGCTTCGCCGAGCGCCGCCCGGACGAACGGCCGGGACAGGAGGAACGCGGACAGGGCGAAGAAGACGTAGACGGTCGTCTGGAGCCCCAGCAGCAAGGAGCCGCCGAGCTGGCCGTAGGCGGCGCCGAAGTCGATGGTCCCCGTGTCGAGCAGCAGGACCCCGGCGACGATGTGGAAGACGACGACCGCCATCAGCGCGTAGGCGCGCAGCGCGTCACCGGCCACCAGCTCGGCGTCGCGGGACCGCCGTTCCCCGACCGCTTCCCCCTCCATGGCGGGCAGCTTACGCCCGATGACGGAAGTGCGCCAGGTCGTCGCGTGCGGAACGATCGTTACCATGCCGGGGGTGACCCGCCGCGATCGCGTCCTGGAGGCTGCCGCCACCCTCTTCCACGAGCGCGGCTTCCACGGCGTCGGCATCGACGAGATCGGCAAGACGGCGGGAACCAACGGCCCGGCGATCTACCGCGACTTCAGCGGCAAGGACGAGCTGCTCGCGGTGCTCTTCGAGGGGGCCATCGAGAAGGTCGCCATCCCCGCGGGAGTGCGGTTCGAGGACCCCCGCACCGAGCTCGAGTTCCTCGTCCGCCACCACGCGGAGTTCGCGATCGGCAACCTCCAGCTCGTCTCGATCTACGCCCACGAGCACCGTGCGCTGGCCGAGCCGTGGCGCTCCGAGTTCGAGAAGCGGACCCAGAAGCACGGCTCGCGCTGGCGGCGCACGATCGCCGCCTGCTACCCCGGTGCGAGTCGCCAGGACGTCGCGATCGCCGCCCACGCCGCCATCGGCATGCTCCACTCCGTCGTCTTCTGGCCGGAGACGCTGCTGCGCTCCCCGGCCGTCGTGGACCGCCTCTGCGCCATGGTCCTCGAGGGCATCGGGTCCATGGCGCAGAGCTCTACCGCCGCGGCCTGAGCCGCGGCCGCCTCAGGCGGTCGGGGGCGTGGAGATCAGCAGGTCGAACGGCAGGCGGTCGGCGCTCTGGGAGAGGTCGAGGTGGATGTGCTTCGCCTCGGTGTACTCGTTGAGCGCGTCCGGCCCCAGCTCACGGCCGACGCCGCTCTGCTTGTAGCCGCCGAAGGGCAGCGCCGGGTCGACGGCGTGCCAGTTGTTGATCCACACGGTGCCGGCGCGCAGCTGCTCGCCGACCTCGAGGGCCCGCTCCAGGTCCGTCGACCAGAGGCCGGCGGTGAGGCCGTACTCGTTGTCGTTCGCGAGCTCGATCGCCTCCTTCTCGGTGTCGTACGGGATCACGACCATGACCGGGCCGAAGATCTCCTCGCGGGCGATCTGCATGTCGTTCGTGACGTCGGTGATGATCGTCGGCTCGATCCAGAAGCCCTTGGCGTACTGCTCGCCCTCGGGGACGCCGCCGCCGAGCGCGAAGGTCGCGCCGTCGGCCTTGGCCTGCTCGAGGTAAGCGAGGATCCGGTCCCGCTGGCGGGCGGAGACGACCGGGCCCATGTCCGTGTCGAAGTCGGTGGGATCGCCGAGGGTGATGGTCGACGCCCGCTCGACGAGCTTGGCGACGATCTCGTCGTGGCGCGAGCGCGGCACGAACAGGCGCGTGCCCGACTCGCAGATCTGGCCCGAGTAGAGCATGCAGCCGAAGAGCGCGCCGTCGGCCGAGTAGGACAGGTCGGCGTCGTCGAGCATGATCACCGGCGCCTTGCCGCCGAGCTCCAGCGAGACCTTCTTGACCGTGCCGGAGGCCAGCCGCATGATCTCGCGGCCGATCGCGGTCGAGCCGGTGAAGGCGACCTTGTCGACGTCCGGATGGGACGCGAGGCGCGCACCGACCTCGGCGCCGTCACCCGTGACGATGTTGAAGACGCCGTCCGGGACACCCTCCTCGTGCGCGATCTGCGCCAGGCGCAGCAGCGACAGCGGGGTCTTCTCGTCCGGCTTGACGACGATCGAGTTGCCGGCCGCCAGGGCGGGGCCGATCTTCCAGATGCCGAGGACGAGCGGGAAGTTCCACGGGACGATCGCGGCGCACACGCCGATCGGCTCGCGGACGATCGTGTTGACCGAGTGCGTCGGGTACGGCTTCGTCGCGATCGCGCGCTCGAACTCGTACGTCAGCGCCTGCTCCGCGAAGTACAGGAAGTGCGGGGAGGCGAGGCCGCAGTGGAAGCCCGTCGCCTGGCGGACGGTCGCGCCGTTCGCGCAGGTCTCCAGCTCGATCAGCTCGTCGAGCTCGTCGCCGAGGCGCGTGGCGATCCGCGTCATGATCGCGGAGCGGTCCTCCTTCGGCATGCGCGACCAGGAGCCGGACTCGAAGGCGCGGCGGGCGGCGTCGACGGCGGCGTCCGCGTGGGAGACGGAGCCCTTCGCCATCGTGCTGACGAGCTCCTCGGTTGCGGGGGAGCGGATCTCGTATGCCTCGGGGGCATCGACATCCTTCCCGTCGATGAACATCTGATGGTGCTTGACGCTGACGGTGGCCACGGCGGAGATCCTCCAGGGGAGCAGAACGGTTGACGCCATGCTCGCCGGGCCCCGTGACCCGCGCGCCACCCGGAGGGGGGAACCCCGTCCCCCCGCAGGGTCACGGGCGCTTCAGTAGCCGCGGGGCTCGTAGCGCCAGCGGTCGATCGCGGCGCCCATCTCCTCCGCCCACGCCGCGAGTTGCTGCTTCTCCGCGGGCCCGAGCTCGGTGCGGCAGGCGCGCAGCGCGAGGGTCGCGACGGGCTCGCGCAGCTCCGTGATGTTGTCGACGAGGATCCGAACCCGGCCGCTGATGACCTGGCCGGAGAGCTCGGCCAGCAGCAGGTCCAGGGCGCCCTTCAGCCCGACGGCCGCGGCTCGCAGCCGGTTCTGGTCCAGGTCGAGGAGGACGCGCAGCACGAGCTCCTCGGCCTCCATCGTGATCGCCTGGCCGGCCAGGACGGCGGCGGTCCCCTCGCTCGGCGCGAGCTGCAGGTGGCGGGAGAGCCTGGGCGCCGCAGGGACGTCGACCGTGATCGCCCGGGTCCAGCGCCCGGCGAAGACCTCCTCCGAGAAGCCGTGGCCGATGCGGACCGCGCGGGGGTCCGCCCGCGAGACGTCGAAGACGTACGGGTCCGCGGCGCACACGCGGTAGACGCCGACCGCACGGTTCAGGTCGGCGAGCGCCTCCTTGACCCACGCCTCCTGCTGCCGGGGCTCCATGGAGCGGATGAGCTGGTCGGCGGCCATCTTGTCCGACAGCATCTGCGTCCCGATGACGATCGTCGCGCTGGTGATCGGGACCTCGGCCGGCTCGCCGCCCGCGGCCTCGTCCTTCTGGCCGCGGCGCAGGAAGCCGCCGGAGGACGCCCGCCCGCCGCGCACGCGGATGACCAGGACGTCGGCGCTGCCGAGCAGCCGGTCGTCCCCGACCCCGCGCGGGATGGGCGCCTCGGCCACCG